>JASLDB010000318.1 GCA_030151665.1 Neisseriaceae bacterium | reverse complement strand
GCAGCATCAAATGGGCCTGAAATGCTGTGGCTCACTGAAACACCTTCTTCGCTCATGGCGGTTAACGTCAGGGCACGTTCATTGATGTCCACAAACCAATCCAAAGCAATTTTTCGACTACTCGAGGTTTTTTGCAATGCCTGTTGCCAGTTATGGTCTAAATTGCGATTCAGTACTTGTTCTGGGCGAATTTTTTGTAATTCAGGTAGCATTTCATTGGGGAAAACCTGATAGTCGGTTTCGTTGATGGATTTAACCGTGTTGGCACGAAAGCCAACCACTTCTCGTTTGATAAGCACATTTAAACCATCACCATTGTGCAAGGTTTCACTGGCCGTTACCACCAAGTGGTCTTTGTGTACGCTTTTGACGTGTCCCACAGGCAAACCAACAAACTTAGGCGAATCAAAAGCACCTATATCATCTTTTCTGTCAGTGACAAAATAATCGGTGCTACCACGGTGGAAAGTTTTATCTGGATTGGGTGTAAAAAAATGTTCGGTCAAACCACTGGATGCACGTGCCAATTCTGGGCGGGCTTCCAATAGTTTATCAAATTCTTGGCGATAATAAGCGGTGATGTTTTTCACATAGCCCATGTCTTTGTAGCGACCTTCAATTTTGAATGAGCGCACCCCTGCATCGACCAAAGCTTCTAAATTGGCACTTTGGTTATTGTCTTTCATTGACAATAAATGTTTATCAAAAGCCACCACACGACCTTGGTCATCTTTTAAGGTATAAGGCAATCGACACGCTTGTGAGCAGTCACCTCGGTTGGCGCTGCGACCTGTATCGGCATGGGAGATATAGCATTGCCCTGAGAATGCCACGCACAATGCACCATGAATGAAAAATTCAATGCTGGCATCTACATTTTGGCTAATGGCTTTGATTTCTTGTAGATTCAATTCACGCGCTAAAACCAATTGTGAAAAACCTGCATCGGATAAAAATTTTGCTTTGTCCACACCGCGAATATCGGTTTGGGTGCTGGCATGGATTTCAATCGGTGGAATATCCATTTCTAAAATACCCAAATCTTGAATGATTAAGGCATCGATGCCGATATTGTATAAATCAATGATTAGCTGGCGTGCATCTTCTAATTCATCATCATGCAAAATGGTGTTTAAGGTAACAAAAACACGGGCATGAAACAAATGGGCAAATTCAACCAATTCGGCCAGTTTTTTTAATTCATTGCCAGCATTGTGACGTGCACCAAAATGGGGACCGCCAATATAAACAGCATCAGCTCCATGTAAAATGGCTTCTTTGGCTATATCGGTGTCGCGTGCAGGGCTCAGTAATTCTAAATGGTGTGCAGGTAAAGACATAATGTATTTTGACTGTATTTCTATGTGTAGGGCTGTATTGTAGTCTTGAACCGAATTCGACGCAAAAAAGCGCTTCTTTTTACATGCATTAAGAAGCGCTTGTGTGGTAGAAAAAACCGTTAATTCATTTTGGATAATACTAAGCTAATTTTTCCAAATCATCTGGGGTTAAGACACGAACACACAATTGGTGATTGTCATGAATTAAACCATGTATTTCAATATTGTCTTTGCCTGTGAGTAAATCTGCCAAATACTGCAAAATGGCTTCATCTATCACTTGACCTGGCACCAAAACAGGGATACCTGGTGGGTAGGGAACGATTTGGTCAGCACAGACTTTACCCAATAGTGAAGCATTGGCTTTTTTACCCTTGAGTAAAGCTGTGGCTTCACCCACTGAATAAAACGCATCTCGGGGTAAGCAAGCCAAACGGCTAAAATGGGGGATGGTTAAATCCGGTTTATCAATGCGTTTTTTGCGCACAGGGGTTTCTTGCGACAAGGTTTCGAGGGCATGAATCAAACGCATGGTTTTTTCAGGTGTCGTACCAATGGTTACCAAGGTGCTGATGGTGGCGAAAGTGGATTTTTCCACTTGAATATGAAAGCGATCAAATAAGATTTGTTGAATTTGACTGCCAGATAATCCCGTACCACGGGTATCAATAGTCACTTTGGTGGGATCTAAACGTACGCCATCTTGAGCCAAGCTTTCTGGTAACATATCTTCTAATGTGAGAACATTAAAAGCTCTAATTTGGCTGATTTTCTGCCGCAAGAAATGCGCCAATTCCAAAGCCCGAGACAATAAGCCAAAACCTTCCATACTCATCTGTTGTCGCGCGACATCTAAGCTGGCAATAATGCTGTATTGCGGGC
Source organism: Neisseriaceae bacterium (assembly GCA_030151665.1). Classification (GTDB taxonomy): domain Bacteria; phylum Pseudomonadota; class Gammaproteobacteria; order Burkholderiales; family Neisseriaceae; genus JASLFS01. Next base: position 1,563 of record JASLDB010000318.1, on the reverse strand, counting down.
TGGTTGAAGCATGCATATTGAATGTTTCGCGCAGCAAGTGGCTATTTTGCTCAGGGTCATTGACATGAACCATACTGGCTTGTGAAAACGCTGACATGGTTTTGTGCGTACTTTGGGTAACATAATCGGCGCCCAATTCCAAAGCCGTGGGGCGAAATGTAGGGTGAAAGCGAGCAAAGCCATACCATGCTTCATCAATAATCACCTTAATGCCTTTTTCATGTGCCGCTGCAATAATGGGCTTTAAGTCGTAGCATAAGCCATCGTATGTGCTGCTTGTCAAAATCAAGGCTTTGGCATGAGGGTGGTTTTCAATGGCGGTTAAGATTGATGCCAAAGGCACAGGAGCAAATAAACCCAAAGCTTCATTGATTGAGCTGTCCAAATAAATGGGGTGTGCGCCCGATAAAATCACACCATGGTGCACTGATTTGTGGCAATTTCTATCAAGTAATAACGTGTCCCCAGGTCGCAATAAGCTTTGCAAAATGACTTTATTGGCAGTAGATGAGCCGTTGGTAGCAAAATAAGTGCGTTTGGCACCAAAAGCTTCCGCTGCCAAGTCTTGGGCTTCTTTAATCACACCTTCAGGGTGTAATAGCGAATCCAAGGTTTGTACTGATACTGACAAATCCGCTTGCCACATGCTTTGACCCACAAAATGGTAAAAATCACTGCCCCAAGCGCTTTGGCGCAATGAATCACCGTTGGAGTGACCTGGGGTGTGCCAAGAGTCTGCATTTTGTGCCACGTAATCACGTAAGGCAGAATAAAAAGGCGTGGCGGCTTGGTGGCGAATGTGTTCACTGACTGCATTCATCACAGTTTTGCTGTCTTTGTGGGTGGCACTAATCAATGGCCACTGGGTGAACTTATCATGCCATTTACCAGTGGCTTCCCAATAAAATACATCGACTTCAGCTCGCCAAGATTGTTGGTAAGCATGAGAAAATGTTTGCAATTGCTTCAATGTTAAATGGGGTACATCTAAAATGAAAGCTTGCACACGGCTGTCATCTAAGGCATCGGTCCACTCATCAAATGCATAGTTTTCAAACACCAGCATCATGGGATCAGCAATGTGCATTTGATTTTTCAAGCTGCTATTGCCATCTTTGGATAAAATTACCACGCTACATAATGCACTCATTGTTTCTCCTTTGTTTGATTCTTTTATTATGGTGCCCGCCTTGCTGGCTTGGGTCACTTGGCAAACGCTTGCTAGATGGCTTTACACCTTGTGGGTGCTGCTTGCCTTGCCATTGGTTGAACTGCTGATTTGTGGGCTTTGGGTTTATTTGAGTTTGGCTTGTGCTCACAAACGAGCACGTTAAGGCTGATTAAATAAACCATTGGCATCCACAAACCATTGTAGGGAAGCTTGAGCCAAAAAAAAAGTAAAATATATTGCTTTTAAAAACAAAAAATTAATTAATTTTGTTAAAAAAATATTAAAAAGGGCTTGTCAAAAGTGATTCATCTAGGCATAATTCGCCTTCTTAGAGATGCCGGCATAGCTCAGTTGGTAGAGCAGCTGACTTGTAATCAGAAGGTCCCGAGTTC
>JASLDB010000049.1 GCA_030151665.1 Neisseriaceae bacterium | reverse complement strand
TCTTCATACACTTCTAATGCGCCAGCATTAACAATGCCCATGCTCAAGCCATTTTTAATGGCATAGTATAAGAATACAGCATGAATCGCTTCACGGACTTTGTTGTTACCACGGAAGCTAAATGACACATTGGATACGCCGCCAGAAATGCGGGCATGGGGTAAATTGGCACGAATCCAAGCACAAGCTTCGATAAAGTCCAAACCATAGCGAGCATGCTCTTCAATCCCCGTTGCCACCGCAAAAATATTGGGGTCAAAGATGATGTCTTCAGGTGCCATGCCCACAATATCGGTTAAGATTTGGTAACTGCGGGCACAAATTTCAATCTTGCGTTGGAATGTGTCGGCTTGGCCTGTTTCATCAAACGCCATTACCACCGTGGCAGCCCCAAAGCGTTTCACTTCTTTGGCGTGAGCAATGAATTCGGTTTCGCCTTCTTTGAGCGAAATGGAATTGACAATGGCTTTGCCTTGTATGCATTTTAAACCTTCAACAATGACATTCCAGCGAGAACTATCGACCATAATGGGCACGCGCGAAATATCAGGCTCAGCAGCGATAAGATTTAAAAAGCGAACCATGGCAGCTTCAGCATCAAGCATGCCTTCATCCATATTGATATCAATAATTTGTGCGCCATTTTCCACTTGTGTGCGAGCGACAGCCAAGGCTTCATCAAACTGATTATTTAAAATCAACCGGGCAAAGGCTTTGGAACCAGTCACGTTGGTGCGTTCACCCACATTGACAAATAAGCTGTCATCAAAAATATTGAATGGTTCCAAGCCGCTTAAGCGAGTTGCCACAGGAATGTCAGGCAATACACGGGGGGCAATGTTTTGGGTTGCTGTGTGTATGGCGGTAATGTGTTCAGGTGTGGTACCACAACAACCACCAATAATATTCACCAAGCCCGATTGAGCCCACTCTTGCATATCGGCAGCCATGTCTTCGGGGGTTAAGTCATAACCACCAAAGGCATTGGGCAAACCAGCATTGGGGTGCACAGACACAAAGGTTTCTGATAGTTTGGATAATTCTTCAACATAAGGGCGCAATAAATCAGGACCAAGTGCACAGTTTAAGCCGATGCTAATGGGTTTGGCATGGCGCAAACTGTTGTAGAAAGCTTCGGTGGTTTGGCCTGTTAATGTGCGACCTGACTGGTCAGTAATGGTGCCTGAAATCATCACAGGTAAGCGGATTTGGTGTTCATCAAAATATTTTTCGATGGCATAAACCGCTGCTTTGGCATTCAAGGTATCAAAAATGGTTTCAACCATTAAGATATCCACACCACCCACAACCAAACCATCAATGGCTTCATCATAAGCGGCAACCAACTCGTCAAATTTAACATTGCGAAAGCCTGGATCATTCACATCAGGGGATATTGAACATGTGCGATTGGTTGGGCCTAAAACACCTGCAACAAAACGGGGTTTGTCTGGCGTTTGTGCACTGATTTCATCGGCAGCTTTTTTTGCCAGTTGTGCGGCAACCAAATTGATTTCATGCACCAAGCTTTCCATGCCGTAATCGGCTTGGGCGATACGGGTGGCATTGAAAGTATTGGTTTCGATAATGTCGCTACCAGCCAACAGGTATTGGCGGTAAATATCAAAAATGACATTAGGCTGGCTTAATACCAATACATCATTATTGCCTTGAATATCTTGGTGCCAATCGGCAAATCGTTCACCACGAAAATCACTTTCGGTCAATTCATGGCGCTGAATCATGGTACCCATGGCACCATCTAAATACAAAATTCGGGTGTTAAGTAGTTTGGGCAGTTGCGTTAGTGCTGGATGAAATCGGGTTTGGCTCATGTTATATCCGCAGTAATTTGTTATTTTGATTTATAAAATAAATCAGCATAAAAGAAATATCGCCATGTCGCAAGACGATTTGGTGCTGAACATAGGGGAAAAAAGCATAAGGTTTGATTTTGTCGTTATAGGTACTTTGGCTTGTTGCACAGGCTTGGCTTATTCACGGATGATTATTTTTATGATTAATCAAGGTGCTTTTCTTTATGTCAGAAGACGAGTTTATGAACATCATGGTAGGTAGAGGAGTTGTTGTTTCACGTGAAACCATGGTTTGAACACCGACTAAAAACAATGCGACAATATGGGCTTAATTGTAAAAGGATGAAACCATGAAATCTGCTGTTGTGGTGTTTAGCGGTGGGCAAGATTCCACCACTTGTTTGATTCAAGCCTTATCACAATACGATGAAGTGCATTGCATCACTTTTGATTATGGACAAAAGCATGTGGCTGAAATCGAAGTGGCCAAGAAAATTGCCACAACATTGGGCGTGGCTGCACACAAGGTTTTGGATGTGAATTTATTGGGTGAATTGGCCATTAGCAGTTTAACCCGTGATGATATTCCAGTGCCCAATTTTACCGAGAGCGAAGCCAGTGGTTTGCCCAGTACCTTTGTTCCTGGGCGCAATATTGTTTTTTTAAATCTGGCTGCTATTTATGCTTACCAAGTTGGGGCAGAAGCGGTCATTACAGGTGTGTGTGAGACTGACTTTTCGGGTTATCCTGATTGCCGTGATGAATTTGTGAAAGCCTTGAATCATGCGGTGAACTTGGGTTTGGACAAAACCATCCGTTTTGAAACCCCGTTGATGTGGTTAAATAAAGCCCAAACATGGGCATTGGCAGACAGTTTGGGGAGGTTGGATTTTATTCGTCATGAAACCCTCACTTGCTATAACGGCATACAAGGTGATGGTTGTGGCGAGTGTGCGGCATGTCATTTGCGCGCTCGAGGTTTGGCTGATTACTTATCTAAGCAGTAAGTTGCAAAATCAAAATTAAACAAAACACCCGATAAGTCAACGATGTTTATCGGGTGTTTTGTTGTTTCAGGCAGCCTGAATGATTAAGCGGATAAATATTTTTTAAACAACCAACGGTTAGCAAAATAGGAACCCAGCAACAACACGATATGCAAAGCACCAAAATAAATCACTATTTTTCGAGTACCCAAAAAGAGGGTGTTGGTAAAGTTGATTTGAAATGAATAAAATGCAATGGCGTTAAAAGCAATAGCAATGGCATAGATAATCCATGTGATGGCAATAGTCAGTAAAACGACTTTACGCATAGAGGGTAAGGTATTTGGGATTGTGCTTTTGTGAATGGCAAGACACAGCGGAATACAAGGCAATAATGCCAAATATTGTGAATAATGCAGTGGTCGAGCAGTGTCTGGTGAGTGAATCAATTGGGGCAAAAGCAGTTCTAAATTTGTGAAGTCAAACAGATACATGGGAAAAGCCCCGTCACTAATAATGTAATATGCCACAAAGATACTGAATATCATGCACCATGAACGCTTACTGGGGATAGGGTGTACCATTTCTAGTTTTGGTAAGACCAAAGAAAACAAGCCAAAAATAATGATTGTCGCCAATATCACAGAGAAAAAACGACTAAAAAATATAAACCACGATGATGATGGAAACTCGACAATGAAATGGGGTAAAAAGTTGATAAAGCCAGATAAAAAAATGAATAATACAGCCGAAATGATGCTTACCCATATCTTATCAAAAGGATGGTTTGCCCAACGAGAATAATGGCTGAAAACATAATAAAGTACAGCATAAAAACAGTGGAGAATCAGCGTATTTATTAAATCAATATCGTCCCACCAAAATTGTACAAGGTTTTGCGTGTAAGCAAAGTCTTTATCGAGCACATAAATATTCCACAGTTCAATGGTGTTGAACACAACAAAAATAACAATGCTGAAAATAATGGGTGGTAATATCGTGGATTTTTTCATGTAAATGGCTATTTTATTTAAACAATCCAAGTATTTTAGCTATCAATTTATGATATGTATATAAATAAACCCCCAAAAACAATTTGGGGGTTTATTTAAGCCACTTAGCTGGAGCAACTGATACACAAGTCTTTTGACCAAGCAGGCGGTAAGGTGGCATAGGCTTCGTTTTCAGGTTGCTCATCAAATGGGCGACTGAATATTTGCCGCATCTTTTCAATTTCCCCAATATTGCCTTCTTTGGCAGCATTGATGGTGTTTTCCAATAAATAATTGCGCAAAATGTATTTGGGATTAACACGATTCATGCGATTTTTCCGCTCCACATCAACACTGTTTTCTCGTTGCAAGCGTTGGCGATATGATTGTAACCAAGGCATTAAGGCATTGGCATCGCTAAAGAGCTCATGAAAAACGGTTGGTAAATGGTCTTCATCGGTGCGAATTTGCGCCAAATGACGGAAAGTTAAGGTGAAATCGGCTTTTTCTTGGTGCATGATTTTTAATAAATCCGCGAACAAGGCCTTGTCATCTTGTTCTTCTTGTAATAAGCCCAATTTGGCTCGGTTATTGGCTTCATGGGCAGTGAAATAGTCATCTGAAAAACCATTTAATACGGCAACCAGTTCTTCTTCGCTGACCAAATGTAAAAAGGTGGATGCCAAACAAGAAAGATTCCACTGCACGATATAAGGCTGCTGATTATAAGCATAACGCCCGCTGTTATCTGAATGATTGCAAATATGGTGTGGATCGTAAGCATCCAGAAAACCAAAAGGACCGTAGTCGATGGTTAAACCCAATATCGACATGTTGTCAGTATTTAATACACCATGGCAAAAACCAACGGCTTGCCATGCGGCAGCCAGTTTGGCACTGCGCAAGGTGATGGTACGAAACAGCGCCAAATAGGGATTTTCTGCCTGTAAACATTCGAGGTAATCAATGGCAATTACCATATCGGCTAAAGGTTTGACCCAGTCTTTTTTTCTCTGGTGATAGCCAAATTCAAAATGACCAAAGCGCATGAAGCTTTTTGCCACACGAGTGACCACGGCAC
>JASLDB010000294.1 GCA_030151665.1 Neisseriaceae bacterium | reverse complement strand
ACTCTAAAACATAAGCCATGCCCGAACAGCCACTGGTACGAACAGCAAGACGGATGCCTTCACCTTTACCACGCTTGGTCAAATAGTTTTGAATGTGCGCTGCTGCTTTTTCAGAAATGGAAATCATGTTAAACCTCATTGTATGACGGTAGTGCGGGTGAAAGACAAGCCCCTCTTAAAAATAAGCATGAAAGAGGGGTTGTGGTTTTACTCTGGATTGCGTTTGTTTTTGTAATCCAAAACAGCTGCTTTAATGGCATCTTCAGCCAAAATTGAGCAGTGAATTTTAACAGGTGGCAAGGCCAATTCTTCAGCAATTTCGCTGTTTTTAATGGCCAAAGCTTCATCTAAACTCTTGCCTTTAACCCATTCGGTAATCAAAGAAGAAGAGGCAATGGCAGAGCCACAACCATATGTTTTGAATTTGGCATCTTCAATAACACCATTTTCACTCACTTTGATTTGTAGGCGCATCACGTCGCCACAAGCAGGGGCACCAACCATGCCAGTACCCACGCTGTCGTCACCTTTTTCAAATGAACCCACATTGCGAGGGTTTTCATAATGGTCAATTACTTTGTCACTATAAGCCATAATATGCTCCTATGTGCAGCGAAGGCTGCGGTGTGGTGGTTAATGTGCAGCCCATTGCACAGTGTCTAAATCAATGCCATCTAAGTGCATTTCCCAAAGTGGTGACAAGTCACGCAATTTGCCGATTTTTTCTTTTAATAAGTTTGCTGCAAAATCAACTTCTTTTTCAGTACTAAAGCGGCCAAAGGTAATGCGTAAAGAGCTGTGTGCCAATTCATCATTACGGCCCAAAGCACGTAATACATAAGAAGGCTCTAAACTAGCAGAAGTACAAGCTGAGCCGCTTGATACTGCCAACTCTTTGACTGCCATGATTAAGCTTTCGCCTTCTACAAAATTGAAGCTAACATTTAAGTTTTGTGCTACACGACTATCTAAGTCACCATTAACATAGACTTCTTCAATGCCTTTGATGCCTTCTAAAAATCGGTTGCGCAAAGCCAATGCATGGGCGTTGTCTTTTTCCATTTCAAGACGGCTTAAGCGGTAGGCTTCACCCATACCAACGATTTGATGGGTCGCTAATGTGCCGCTTCTAAAGCCACGCTCATGACCGCCACCGTGCATTTGTGCTTCAAGACGAATGCGAGGCTTGCGGCGAACATACAAAGCACCAATGCCTTTTGGACCATATGATTTATGGCAAGACATACTCAATAAATCAACTTTGACTTCGTTTAAGTCAATATTCACTTTACCAGTTGCTTGTGCGCCATCAACATGGAAAATAATCTTGCGTTCTCGGCACATTTCACCAATAGCGGCAATGTCTTGAATAACGCCAATTTCATTGTTGACCCACATAACAGAAACCAAAATGGTGTCATCACGCATGGCATTTTTTAAAACATTTAAGTCAACCAAGCCATTGTCCTGTACATCCAAATAGGTCACTTCAAAACCTTGGCGTTCTAACTCACGCATGGTGTCTAAAACAGCTTTGTGTTCGGTTTTAACGGTGATTAAGTGCTTGCCTTTACTTTGATAGAACTGGGCAGCGCCTTTAATGGCCAAGTTGTCAGATTCAGTGGCACCAGAAGTAAAAATGACCTCTTTGCTATCACAGTGAATTAGGTTGGCGATTTCTTGTCGAGCATTTTCAACTGCTTCTTCGGCTGTCCAGCCAAAAACATGGCTCGAGCTAGCAGGGTTGCCATACTCTTCACATAGGTAAGGAATCATTTTTTCTGCAACACGAGGGTCCACTCTGGTGGTGGCTGCGTTATCTAAATAAACCGGTGTTTTAATGGTCATGGTGTGCTCTTTAAAATCGTTATCTAATATCAGTAAAAGCAATGGTTTGTGGCGCATTGCTGCGGCCTTTTTGTTCCATTAACAATTGTGCTAATGTGACGCTGCTCAAATAGCCTTCGATGGTTTTGTTTAAGTTTTCCCATAAATCATGGGTTAAACAAGGGCCTTCACCTAGGCAGTTGCCTTTGCCACTGCATTGAGTGGCATCCAGTGTATCCTCAGCTGCACAAATAATTTGGGCAACATTAATTTCATTAAGTGGATGAGCCAATTTATAGCCACCTCCAGGTCCGCGAATACTGCAAACCAAACCAGCGCGCCTTAATTTGCCAAAAAGCTGTTCAAGGTAGGCCAATGAAATATGCTGCCGATCGCTGATTGCCGTTAGGCTAACTGTTGTGTCTGTGCCATAAATGGCTAAATCCAACATGGCAGAGACAGCAAAACGACCTTTAGTCGTCAAGCGCATACAAAGCCTCCAGTCCTTTTAATAACCACTATTATGTAATTCCCGACAAAATTAGTCAAGTATTTTGGGCGAAATAACCTAAGACACTGGCAAGGTCTAAGTGATCCACATGAATATTGGCAAAGGCCTTGGTTTTTGGTTTGGCATGGTAGGCAACAGAGAAGCCTGCAGCTTGTAACATGGGGATGTCATTTGCCCCATCGCCCATGGCCAATACTTGTTTGGCTTCTAATCCTAATTGCTGTTGGTAGCGTTTTAAAATATCGGCTTTGGCTTGGGCATCAATAATGGGGCCAATGACTTTGCCCGTTAACCGTCCATCAATAATTTCAAGTTGATTGGCATAAGTGGCAGTGAGATTTAAGCGGGCTTTAAGTTTCTCGGTAAAGAAAGTAAATCCACCAGATACCAAAACAGTTTGAGCACCATGTTTTTGTGCAGTTTCAATCAGGGTTTGGGCACCTGGGGTTAGTTGTAAAGTGTGGTCATACACTTCTTGCAATGCTTCTTCACGCAAACCTTTTAGTAGTGCCACACGAGCGATTAATGATTCACTAAAATCTAGTTCACCACGCATGGCGCGTTCAGTAATATCAGCAACTTGGTCTTTGATATTGTTTTGGGCAGCAATTTCATCAATACATTCGATGGTAATCATGGTTGAATCCATGTCAGTGACGATTAGGCCAATGTCGTCAAAGCGCTGATCTGGGATAAGTGCAAAATCAATATCATTTTGCGTCCATGATTGAGCCAGTTCTGCTGAAATCACCCAGTCATCAGCCACTAAGATGCGCAAGGTTGAACCAGTAATAAGCGTTGGTTTGATATTCAGTTGTTTATACAATGCGTCCAAGGGACAAAGTGCCAAGCTTGGGTGTTGCAAAACCAAAACATTCATGGTCGAGAAAGCCTTTGTATCAATGTCAATGAGGCATTATTGTGCCACAAAATGCCTTGGTTGTGGGCTGTATTTCCAAGGCTTTTGTGTGTTGGTTTTTGGGTTATTTCTTTGTCATGAGAGCGATAGGTGCTTGTGTATGGACTTAAGCTGCATGTGGACAGAAATAAGGGGAATAAAACTGAAATGGTCAATGTAAAAAATGACTGGCGATCATATAAGCCACCAGTAAAATAAGCGACACGCCCATGGTGGTATTCAGTCGTTTGATGTTGCGAGAATCATCAACCCAGTGGGCAATTTTGTCGCCAATAAATGCCCAAGCATACATGCTTAAGTAACAAACCACAAAATATACCAGCAAGAAAATCACCAGTGCCCCAATGCTATTTTGACTGGCAAACATGGCAGTGCCTGCCAATGCGGCAATCCATGCCTTGGCATTGAGCCATTGCAATAAAATGCCCATGCGAAAACTGGGTATTTTTTGTTCGGTATTGTTGTGTGTTTCTCCATTGCTCTTGATTAAGAGCATGCCCATGTAGGCAATAAATAAGGAGCCTGCAACCGTCAAGGTATTCATCACCCATGTATGTTGAATGAATTGATACAGCCCTGTTTCGATAACGGCTAATAAGAGAACAAAGCCTAAGGTGCTGCCCGTAATGAAAGGCAAGGCTTTTTGTCTCCCATGTTTAATGCTTGTAGACAAGGTAATAATATTCAGTGGGCCGGGTGTGATGGACATGGATAGGGCAAAAAGTGCCATGGCACTGATGGTGGCATATGAGACAGGTAATAGCATGTTGAAGTCCTTGATTGTGTTGTTCGGACATGTGGGTTGGGTTATTAAATTGCAAGCTGAGTAAAGCAATTGACCATAATTATGTCAGGGGGTGCTAAAAACACATCAAGAATGGCTAGATAGCGTGGTTTCTTGATTATCGATGGCGAAAAATATAAAAAAGCAGCCATAAGGCTGCTTTTTTTGTGTTGTTAAATTATGCTTTGGGCAAGGTGACGCCGACTTGTCCCATGTATTTGCCGGCACGGTCTTTGTATGATACATCACAGACTTCGTCACTTTCAAAGAATAGCACTTGTGCCACACCTTCGCCTGCATAAATTTTGGCTGGCAATGGTGTGGTATTGGAAAACTCTAAAGTAACATAACCTTCCCATTCTGGTTCGAAAGGGGTTACATTGACGATAATACCACAACGTGCATAAGTTGATTTGCCCAAGCACACGGTTAGTACATTGCGCGGAATACGGAAGTACTCCATGGTGCGAGCTAGCGCGAATGAATTGGGTGGAATAATGCAATAATCATCTTCGACCTCAACAAAGTTACGAGTATCAAAGTTTTTTGGGTCAACAATGGTACTATTAATGTTGGTGAAGATTTTGAATTCACGAGCACAGCGAATATCATAGCCATAGCTAGAAGTGCCATAAGAAATGACTTTTTTGTCATCAATGTATTTGACTTGGTTGGGCTCGTATGGCTCAATCATGCCATGCTCTTCGCTCATGCGGCGAATCCATTTGTCAGATTTGATACTCATGTTAATTTCCTGTTGATTCTAGGCCACCTAAGTGACCAATTAATTCACTGACCATATTGCCAAGTGCTTCGCTCATGAGAATTTGTGAAGCCAATAATAGGCTGACGGCATCTTCACCATGGCTGGCAGCTTCTTCTTGCAATACGTCTAAATATTGGATGCGCTTGAATGTCAGGTCTTGGGTTAAGACAAATCGAATTTGGTCTTGCCATGTTAGACCCAATTGTGTCACCACTTTGCCTGTTTCTAAGTGGCTAGTGACTTCATCTGCGGTTAAATCTTGGTTAGAGATGCGAATGGTTGGCGCAGCATCACCCAAACCTTTTAGTTCGCAATCGGTATCTAATTCAAAACCACCAGCGCCATGGCGTTGTGTTAACCATTCAGTCATCAAGCTGCCAGGTGATTGTTTGGTTTTGGGTAGGCGGGCTTCTAAGCCACCCAAAGCTTGGCGCAGTTTGCTAAGAAGATTCTCGGCTTTGTTGCTATTGGATTGATTAATCCATAAGTATTGGTGTTTACTGTCAATAACGGCTTCGACTTTGCTTGAGCGGGTAAAAGCCCTAGGCAATAAATCATCAGTAATATTGTCTTTGAGTTCTTGCTTTTCTTTGCGGCCCACGCTGCGGGCTTCCATCTCTTGGATTTGCAAAATTTTTTCATCCAAAATATCACGTACCACTGTGCTGGGTAGAACTTTGTCTTCTTTTTTTAATTGCACACGAAATGTGCCATCAGCAGGAAAAGCCAGTACATCTGCTTGTTGGGCGATGGGGGCGGTAAAGCCTTCACTAAACCAATCAAGACCTTGACAGGGCGTGAATTCAGCTTCAAGCAATTTGCTGTTTAAGGTGTCGATATCAGGGATATTGTCTTTTTGCAATGGATAAAAGCTTAATTGTTTAAACCACATGGTTAGCAAAGTCCTTGTATTGATGATTGGCGGCTATTATAGCATTGTCTGGCTCGGGTTTTGTATTCGATTACAGCAAAGATTAACCCAAATAGGGAGCGCAGCATTTTTTGAATTTTTTAGTGCTGCCACATAGGCAATCATCGTTTCGACCGAGGTGGTAATCCACCGTTGGGTCAATAAAATACCAAGCGTTGTTGTGTAAAACGAAAATGGATCTCTCTTGATGAGAATAGGTTTCACCATGCTCTTGCCATGTTGCCGTAAAGGTAACGGTGGCGTGATTGGTATCCAAATCGGCTTTGTCATCAATTGTCAGACCCAGCCAAGTGCTGTCAGTGCTCCATTGCTTCATGCTGTCGATATTCAATGCAGCTTGTTGACTGGGTAGCGTGGTTGCTACAAGATAGTCAATGAGACCCAAAACATAAGCACTGTAGCGAGAGCGCATTAAATCTTCGGCTTGATGGGCATTTTGGTTTTGATGCAGCGGTTGACAACAGTTGGAATAATTTTTTTGACTTTGGCAAGGACAAAGAAGCATAGATGTGGGCATATTGGTAATCGGTAGAGCAAACCGGTATTTTAGCAAGGAATCTTTTGTTGTGTCATGCATATACTGAAGCCATCGTTTGTGGCGAAAAAAAGGTCAATAAGCTAAGGGGAGGCTTATTGACCATTCAAGAGATTAGAGAGAGAACATCTAAATGTATGTCACGCTGATGAACATGAAGAACTTGCTCGCAAGGAGTAAAGGGTATCAGCTACATACCGTCGTGGTTTTAACCCACTCACGACTGGGGGCATGGGAATGCAAACTCAATATCACTTTGTGTCAATCGCTATCTATTGCGATTAAGTATTTATAGCAAAGAATGATTTTAATGTCTGTGTGTTTTTTGCTAAAACAAGTAAAGTGGCGAATCATTGCTTTGATGGTGGGGATGTGTGGTGCATCAACACCCATTGGGTATAAAAAATGGTATATTGTCTGCT
>JASLDB010000045.1 GCA_030151665.1 Neisseriaceae bacterium | reverse complement strand
AATCATGGTCTCTCCTTTGTTTTTTATATTGTATACAATCTTTGCATTGGTGCCAGCTTTTTTGCATGAAAAAAGGGAACAGCTAGCTGTTCCCTTTGATTTATAATTAATTTATTACAATCCGTATAATTTAATTTTTTGTCCTGGTCGCAAATTATTGGATGACTTATTCCATTTCTGAATATCATTCACTTGGACATTGTAGCGACCAGCAATACTGGTTAAGGTATCACCTTTTTTTACCACATAGTTGGTTTCTTGTTTATTGTTTTTTTCTACTTTGGCAGGGGCGACGGCAGCAACTTTTAATGTTTCACCTAAACGAATGGTTTCACCGCTAATTTGGTTAACAGCCATGAGGTCTGATAGACTCATATTATAGCGTTTGGCAATATTGGTTAGGGTATCACCACTGGCAACAGCATGTTTACCAGTAAATTTATTTTGTAAAGCTTTTGCTTGCGCTTGCATGATCCGTTTTTGTTTGGCTTCTTCATTGGCTAAGTCTAGTTGAGCTTGTCGAGCGGCATGTTGAGCCTGTATGTTGGCTTGACGTACTTTGTCACGCTCTAGCTGAGATGCCGCAAAGTCTACAACGGTTTCGCTATTGGCTGGCGCAAAGGTAGATGATTGCTCATTAATTAGGGCCAATAAGGGATCACTACTAGCAATATGCTTAACAGTTGGAGGGGTATCCTCAAAACCACTGAAATTGCGAACAGATGTCGCTATATTGCTAGTAGGCTGTGTTGCTTGTGTCGTATTGGTTAGGGTTTGGGCGACGGCCACTTGAGTATTGGTATTTTGCTCAACAATAGGTGCGCTAACCAATGTTGTGACGACTTGCTGGCTGATTGTTGGTGTTGCTGCAATGGCGGTATTGTTGATATTGCGATTTTGGCTAGCAGCGACCAAAATGGGATCGCTTTGCATTAGGTTAAAATCAGCCAATTGATCGTTAACTGAAATATTGGGAATGCCAGTATTTTTAGCAACCAAAATACTTTGCCCTGCATTGAGCGTGGTTGAACGCAATAAGTTTAAACTACGCAGTTCTGCTGCACTCATGCCATAGTTGCTAGCAATATTGCTAATACTTTCTTTGATAATCGGGGTATAGATATCCCATGATAATAATGTACTGTTATCTGCTTGTTTTAGGTTGCTGTAAAAGGTTTTTACACTTTTGCTAGGTAGCGCCATTTTCCGGCTACTGCTAGGCATAAATACAGGCAAGTTAAAACCAGGGTTTAAACGGATGAATTCAGCTTCAGTGATTCCTGCTAAATGGGCAGCTGCTTTAATGTCCATGGGGGTATTGACATCAATCACTTCAAAATAGGGCTTGTTATCGATTCGGCTGATACTAACATTGTAACCTTCTGGATTGGCAACCAGATTGCGAATGGCCAATAATTTTGGAACGTAATTACGGGTTTCATCCGGCATTCTTAAATTTTCGTATACTGGTGACAAGCCTTGCGATTGTGCACGAGCCACTGCTTTGCCCACATTGCCTTCACCCCAATTGTAAGCTGCCAAAGCCAGCGACCAATCACCAAATAAACCATATAGATACTGCAAATAATTTAATGCTGCATCAGTGGAAGCAGTAATATCGTGACGACCATCATACATGGCATTTTGTGCCAAACCATATTGGCGACCTGTTGCTGGCATGAATTGCCATAAACCAGAAGCACCCACTGGTGATTTGGCTTTGGTGACATAAGCACTTTCGATAAAAGGCAGTAGTGCAATCTCACTGGGCATGCCACGCTTTTCTACCTCACTCAAAATATAATACATATATGGTGAGCTTCGATCGATGGTTCGGTTGACATATGTTGATTTGCTAGAGAAATACTGCTCATGGCGACGAACGATTTCAGGGTTGACTTCAGTCATTTCAAAACCTGAACGCATGCGCGCCCAAATATCATTGTATTGGCGAGATGTATTGCCCAATAGGGACGCTGCATTCAGTTGCATCATGGCAGTACCAATATTCTGTGCAGACAAATTGGTTTGATTAACAATAGGCGCAGCCATAGATGTTTGCACAAAAGAAACACCTGCCAAAGCCAAGATAATGGTTTTGAATGAAGTCATAGATAAAAAATTATATAAGAAGAATGACATGAATGCTAAGATTTGTAGACAGCTATGTCAAGGATTGTGAAATGTAAATATATATTAATTCAGAAAAATTTTACCGAGATACAAGCGATTTTCATTTTTATCTTTAAAGAAATAAACAATCAATAAGCCTATAGCATGGTGATAATTTTATCTGCTTTGCTTTATAATTCAATAAAACGAGTTGATATTAAAACGCAGTCACAAAGTGCATTCACTCCCAAAGGCAAATGGACAATGAATAGTCAATTGGCAGCAAGGACAAAGTTTTACTCATCAAGGCATCTTTATCAGCAAGAGCTTGTGTTGGCGAAGCAATTTTTGGCAATGCGCCAAGATAGAGATCTGGTGGTGGCGTTGGGTGAGTGGCTTTCTGGTGAAGATTTAGGGTGTCATGAAGATGATATCTTATTGATTTCCGAAGATTTTGAATTGGCTAGGCACTGTTGCGCCAAATGGACACATTTACCTTTACAAAATCACAGTGTGGATTATCTCTTAATGAGTCATGTTTTGTTCACCCAATCTGTTCAAACGCAAAAAATGATTTTGCAAGAAGCCTATCGGGTATTGTGTGAAGATGGTCGGCTATTGATTATGGATTATTCAGCTCACTCATTGTGGCGCTTTAATAAAAATACCACACCCTTTTTGCCACCCAAAAAAAATTGCCAAAACAGCAGTATTTTAAAAGCACAGATTAAACAATTGGGTTTTGAATGCCAACAAAGCCATTGTTTGGATTTTGCCCCTTTTGCAGAAAGTGAACCGACAGCGGATCACTTTGCACCAATTGAAGCCATTGGACAGAAGCTTTGGCCACAGTTTTGTGCTGCATTTGTGCTCGAATTCAAAAAGAAAACCATTTTTGTTCGCCCACTTCTAGATCAACAAGATTCCATTAATATGGCAGATCTGCCCGTTTTGCAAAGACAAGCAGGCGCGGTACAATGTGACCAATCTTTTCAAAATGGAAACGAAGCATGACAAGTCAAAGTCGAGTGTGCATTTACACCGATGGCGCCTGCAAAGGCAATCCAGGTCCTGGAGGGTGGGGAGCATTTTTACGCTATGGCGACCATGAAAAATCCATTTATGGCGGCGAGAAAGAAACAACCAATAATCGAATGGAGCTAACAGGTGTGATTGAGGCATTAAAATTGCTCAAGCGACCTTGTGCAGTGGATATCTATACTGATTCCAAATATGTGCAGCAAGGCATGTTAAGTTGGATTGAAGGTTGGAAAGCCAAGGGCTGGAAAAACAGCAAAAAAGAACCCGTGAAAAACCAAGACTTGTGGCAATTATTGGATGCAGAAGTTGCTAAACATGATGTGGATTGGCATTGGGTTAAAGGCCATGCTGGCCATGCTGGTAATGAAAAAGCAGATGAATTGGGCAATTTGGGCGTAGAGTCAATTTTATCTTAAATGTTTGATAAAACGTGGTGGTCAATCAAAAAAGTTAAGGTGTTGGTTTGGTTAATGGGTTTGTTGATTATCGTTATTTGTGCCAAATTACCAAGCGTTTTTGGGGATGATTACCAAGAATTTAATCATAGCAAGATAGCGATTTATCCAGATGTTCAAAGGAAAACACCAATTGGCATGATCACGTCTGGCATGTCATGTCAGGTGGGCTTAAAGCAATACATTGGTAAAGTTGATGCTTATCGAAAGATAAAATGTTTATCGGGTATTCAAGGCTATGTATTGGAAATAGACATTAATGATGCCCAATAATCTTTATACATGACCTAAAAATCTGCACAGAATACCAAATGTAGCGTCGTGTGCATAATAAAACAAGCCCCATATTGGGGCTTGTTTTGTATTTGATGTTGAAATTCACAGACTGTTTAATCATGAATTAACGCTTGGTGACCCAAGCCCATGTCATGGTGACTTCAATGGGAGGACAGTCGTGACGTTCATCAGATACTTGGCAAACCACTTCAAAATCGCCTTTGTCTTCATTTTGCATACGCAAAGCTTGCTCATCACTTAATGTGGCAGTGGCAGTCATGTCGCCTTTTGATAAGCGCATGTAATTGATGTGCATAGACTTTAATAAAGGCAGTTTATTGTCTGGTGTGTTTAAACTGACCACAAAACCGGTTGCTGTTTCTGCTAAGGTGGCCATGGCACAAGCATGAACCCCTTGAATGTGGTTTTGTACTGCTCGAACATTCTGAATACTCACCGAGACTGTTTCGCGATTTAATACATCAAATTGGATGCCGGTGGTCGCCAAAAATGGGACAAACTGGGCCATAACAGCCGTTTGCTTGGGAATTTGTGCGGTTTCTGGTAATTGGCTGAGTGGTTTGATTTGTTGGTATAGTTGGTTTTCAATGCGCATATTTTCTCCTTACTGGTGTTTTTCTTGGTGATTAGCAGTATCATAAGCGGGAAAAATTGCATGTAACAGCAAAATATTAGTGTTGAAACTTTAATTTACCCATCAAATGCTATAAGAAGATGGGGTAGGACAAGAAAGGTCACTCATGGTCACAGCAGAGAATGTCATTCCGTTTTTACAGGATAATCCTGAATTTCTTATGGCATATTTAGATCAATTTAGCCAAAGTCAGAACAAGGGCAAGGTACGTAGCTTTACTGAGGCACAATTGGCCATGGAAAAAATCAAAAATGACAATCTGGTGCAAACCATTGAAGAGATGATACGCAACGCCAAGCAAAATGAAACCATTATGCAAAAATTATTGGCAATGGATTTGGCTTTATTATCCGCCAATACTGTTAGACAAGTCTCTTTGACAGTCAAGAAACATTTGCAACAAGATTTTGGTATGGACAATATCTCAATGAAGCTGGATGTTAAGGAAACAAAAAATCTGCATATTCCCAGTGATATGCTTATTCAAAGTGATGGTTTGCGTGCTAAAATATTGGCTTGCCATCAAATCAATGGCACCCAGAAATTGTTACACCCAGAAATTCTACAAGACTTGAATCCAACAGCAGCAGAAAGCTTCTTGTATTTGCCATTATCGTGGCAAGAAGGAAGCACCAATGGTCTTTTGGTGATTGCTCATCAAAATCCAAATCATTTTCATCAAAACTTACAATTGGATTTTGTTACACATTTGGCCCAAGTCATTTCAGTTAGTTTAAAAAAAGCATTACACATTAAATAAGAATACATGTTAAACCAAATTATTATTATCCTTTATTGTACTTTCTTCATCTACCATTGTTTTTATCGACAGCAGTTTCAATGGTTGTGGGCGAGTGTTGCCATTGGCATTGGTTTTGCTGCTTTGCTTGGGCATATGTTATTACCAGGTATTTTGGGTATTACTGCTTTTAATAGTTTGTACTTGATTTACTCTTTTATTACGGTAGCGAGTTTGTTTTTTTGGATGAATCATTGGCGTTATGACAAAGAAACCAAAAAATTTCAAGACAGTGGCAATCTAGGTTGGTATTTACCGTGCTTGGCAGTCAGTGGTTTTTTGATGTTATTGGCATATTTAACACTGTTGCTGTTGTTTTATAGTGTCTACCCAGATGGTTTCTCTGGTTTTTTCTTAATGTCACATTTACAAGCCTATTTTTTACAACCTACTTATTGGATAGTCTCTCAATGGGCACTGATGGTGGTGATGTTCTTGTTGTGTAAAAGAATTAATAAAGAATCTCGCTTGAGTTTGCACTATGGTCAAATGCAATTATTTTATTTTTTAAGTTTCATCATGCAGTTGGC
>JASLDB010000265.1 GCA_030151665.1 Neisseriaceae bacterium | reverse complement strand
GCACCAGTAGATGCACCAGATGGTACAGCTGCACGGCCCATCACACCTGATTCTAACAATACATCGGCTTCAACTGTTGGGTTACCACGAGAATCCAAAATCTCGCGAGCATAAATATCAATAATGGCGCTCATCTAGCCATACTCCTATTTAAAATGGATTAAATCAATTTCAGTAATTACTGTCTTATTTATTCACCACAACCATGGTCATGGCTTCAATTTTATTGCCATCTAAATCCCGCACAAAACAACCATAGTATTCCTCACCATAGTGTTCTCTTGGACCTGGCGCACCATCATCGGTTGCACCATGCGCCATGGCGGCATCGTAAAAAGCGTGAACGGCCTCTTTATCTTTGGCATAAAATGAAAAATGCGCCCCATTGCCCACACTGGCTTTTTCACCATTGTGCGGCAGTTGCACCCAAAACTCGGGATAACTTTTGCCGTAAGCCACAGCACCATGTTCAACCAAATCCAATATGCGCTTGGCACCTATCGTTGCCAAAACCGCATCATAAAAAAACAATGCTTGATCCAATTGATTGGTACCAATGGATACGTGCGACATAATGGATGGATTTTCCATGGGAAACCTTTCATTTTCATTCACGCCAAAGTGATTACAAACAACAAAGCTGCCCGATTAGGCAGCCATTGTTTTAAGCCAAAAATTCATTTTCCAAAAAGCGCTGCGACTTGACTAAGCCATCCAGTGCTTTTAAGGTTTCTAAAAACTCTTTCATGTGGTGCATCGGTACAGCATTAGGACCATCCGACATCGCACAAGCTGGATTTGGGTGGGTTTCCATAAACACACCCGACACGCCAGCAGCCACCGCAGCACGCGCCAAAACAGGCACAAACTCACGACGACCACCCGAACTTTGACCTTGACCACCAGGCAATTGCACCGAATGGGTTGCATCAAACACCACAGGGCAAGCCGTGTCACGCATAATCATTAGGCTACGCATATCTGACACCAAGTTATGGTAACCAAAACTGGTGCCACGATCGCAAACCATGAATACATCGTCAGGTAAACCTTTGGCTCGAGCAGCAGCACGGGCTTTTTCCACCACGTTTTGCATGTCTTCAGGGGCCATAAACTGTGCTTTTTTAATATTCACAGGCTTACCCGATTGTGCCACAGCATGAATAAAATCAGTTTGGCGAGCCAAGAATGCTGGCGTTTGTAACACATCTACCACTTCAGCTACATAAGGCACTTCCTCTGCCGTATGCACATCAGTCAAAATAGGCACATTTAACTGTTTTTTCACTGCTGATAAGATACGCAAGCCCTCTTCCATACCTGGACCACGAAAAGACGTACCACTGGTGCGATTTGCCTTATCAAAGCTAGACTTGTAGATAAAAGGCATACCCAAAGAAGCAGTGACTTCTTGCAAGTAACCTGCTGTATCAATGGCCAATTGTTCACTTTCAATCACACAAGGACCAGCAATAATAAAAAGCGGATGATCCAAACCAACTTCAAAGTCGCATAACTGCATATTCTCTCCTGTTGCTACTTATGCCTTGGCTTTGGCTTTGTTTTGCAAAGCGGCTTTAACATAAGCAATAAACAATGGGTGACCATTGCGAGGTGTTGATGTGAACTCAGGGTGGAATTGACACGCCATAAACCAAGGATGGTCTGGCAATTCAATGGTTTCTACCAGTGCTTCTGTACCAGTTGAAACACCACTGATAACCAAACCAGCAGCTTCTAACTGAGGAATAAAGTTGTTATTCACTTCATAGCGGTGGCGGTGACGCTCTTTGATTTCTGTGCTGCCATACACTTTGGCTGCTAAGCTTCCTTCTTTTAATAAGCAAGCTTGGGCACCCAAACGCATGGTACCACCTAAGTCAGCATTTTCATCACGTTTTTCAACATTGCCACTAGCATCTAACCATTCATCAATCAAACCCACCACTGGGTATTCTGTGCGCAAATCAAACTCAGTTGAGTTTGCACCTTGCATATTGGCTTGATGGCGAGCATATTCAATCAATGCAATTTGCATGCCTAGGCAAATGCCCAAGTAAGGAATTTTGTTTTCACGGGCAAATTGAACTGCTTTGATTTTACCTTCCACACCACGAGAACCGAAACCACCTGGCACCAAAATCGCATCTGCATCTTTTAAGCAATCTGTACCTTCTTTTTCCAAAGACTCACTGTCAATGTACTCAATATTGACTTTGGTTTCTGTGTGGATACCAGCGTGTTTCAAGGCCTCAGTCAATGATTTGTATGACTCGGTCAAATCAACATATTTACCCACCATGATGATTTTAACAGCATGCTTTGGATTGTCCACAGCATGAACAATTTTCTTCCACATGGTCAAATCGGCTTCTTGCACATTCAATTGCAATTGCTCACAAACGATTTTATCAATCCCTTGCGCATGCAATAAACCAGGAATTTTGTAAATGCTGTCTTCGTCGTAGCAGCTAATCACTGAACGCTCATCGACATTACAGAATAAGGCAATTTTGCGTTTTTCTTCTTCAGGCAACATGCAATCCATGCGGCAAACCAAAACATCTGGTTGAATACCAATACTGCGCAACTCTTTAACAGAGTGTTGCGTTGGCTTGGTTTTCACTTCGCCTGCTGTTGCAATAAAAGGCACATAAGACAAATGCACAAACAAGGTGTTGTTGCGACCCAATTGGCTACGCATTTGGCGAATGCCTTCCAAGAAAGGCAAAGACTCAATATCACCTACCGTACCACCGATTTCAACAATCGCCACGTCATAGCCAGCTGCACCAGCATGCACTTTGCGTTTAATTTCATCAGTAATATGGGGAATCACTTGAACAGTACCGCCCAAGTAGTCGCCACGACGCTCTTTGGCAATGACTTCTTCATACACTTGACCTGTGGTGAAGTTATTGCGTTTAAACATCGTCGCATTGATAAAGCGTTCATAGTGACCCAAATCCAAGTCGGTCTCTGCACCATCCTCAGTCACAAACACTTCACCGTGCTGGAAAGGACTCATGGTGCCTGGGTCAACGTTAATGTAGGGGTCTAATTTAAGCATGGTCACTTTTAGACCACGCGATTCAAGAATTGCTGCAATAGACGCAGCAGCGATGCCTTTACCTAAAGAAGACACAACGCCGCCGGTAACAAAGATAAACTTAGTCATGACATAACCACTATATTCGAATGCGAAATTTTACCCCGAATCGCGACAGATATAAAGCTAATTTCGTGAAAATAAAACAAAGAGTGCATTGGCATAAGCAAAACCACAGTATCAAAACCCATTCACCTCTATTTATACTGATGAATCTGTGCATTGACACAACACCCCACTCAATTCAATAGCAGTAAATCATTTTACCCAAGCACACCCCAAAAATAAGCCAATATTTTGCCCGAATAGCGACAGATTTAGCCTTGTTTTTAAAAATATTACTATAAAAACACAGATTAACTTGAGCACTTCGGTAAAATTATGGTATAAATCTCCTTTTCCCAATTCGGTAATTTGGAGTCTAACCATGGCACGAGTATGTAAAGTGACCGGTAAACGC
>JASLDB010000236.1 GCA_030151665.1 Neisseriaceae bacterium | reverse complement strand
TGTTCAGGCTGGTAAATCCCTGGCGTCCACGCATAACCTTGGCCTTGTTGGCTAATTTGTGTTCCTTCGCTGATCATTAACCCAGCACTTGCACGCTGACTGTAATAGTCGGCCATCATCTCGTTGGCAATGCCTTTCACACCAGCTCGCGAGCGAGTCATGGGTGGCATGACCATGCGATTTGACAGTTTCATGCCGTTTAAATCATATTCATCAAATAACATCATTCATCCTTAAAAACGCAGTATTAATCCCAGTTTGGTGCCAAACCTTCAGGGTTCACCAATCGGTCATTGCAATCTAAGGTGGCAATCAAGGCCATGTCTTCTTGGTCCAATTGCAAATCCAATGATTTTAAATTGCTCGCCAAATTTTCTCGTTTGGTTGAGGATGGAATCACGCTATAACCCAATTGCATTGCCCAAGCCAAAATCACTTGTGCAGGCGTTGCTTGGTGTTTTTCAGCAATTTTTTTGATTGTTTCGTCTTTTAACGCTTTACCATAAGCCAAAGTCATGTATGAAGTCATGTGGATACCATGTGCTTTAGCCCAATCGGCTACTTTGGTGTTTTGTAGGTAAGGTGAAAGTTCCACTTGGTTGGTGGTGATATTCTCGACCCCCACTGCATCAATGGCTTCTTGCATCAATGCAATGGTGAAATTAGATACGCCAATTTCGCGCGTTAAACCCATTTTTTTGGCTTCTAACAAGGCCAACATGGTTTCTTTCACACTAACAGCTTGGTTAGGCGCTGGCCAGTGAATTAATGTCAAATCAACATAATCTGTTCTTAATTTGGCCAAGCTGTCTTTTAAGCTGCTGATCACTTGGCCATGACTTAAATTTTCTGTCCAAATCTTGGTGGTCAAATACAGCTCATCACGGGCGATACCATTTTTTTCAATGGCTTCACCAATCGCAGCTTCATTGCCATAAATTTGTGCCGTATCAACGGCTTTGTAGCCCATTTCTAAAGCATGGGTTACCGATGCTTTTACCACTTCATTTTCTAAACGGAATGTTCCTAAGCCAAATTTTGGGGTCGCCATAATCATCACTTTCAGTTTGTTTTGTTTTAAAAGTGATGCCAGTATAGATTTTAATTTATTGTGAATAAATGACAAAATCAACAAAATATTATTGTCAATTTTGCAATAATAATAGATACATTGCGGATTGATTGAACAATCAACCCTCAAAACGTACTTGGTGGTTTAACACGTCTTCAAGTGATGGCTTTCACTCTCACTTTTCGCACTTGAGTCTACACACAAAAACCGCCACGTGGCGGTTGTTATTGATGAATAGACATTATGAGTTCTGCAGACTGCCTCGTGCATTCATTAATAAATCAATGACATCATTTGCAGTAATAATGGTGTAATGAGCATTGATATCCTCTAATAAAATATGATTGTGTTCAATACATGATTTGCAGACAGCCACTTGGCAACCTAGCGATAAAAAGCGACTCATTAATTTTTCAACAGACAAAAATGGCAACCCAATATCCGTTGTTAATTGATAATCCTTATGAGCAATTTTTACAGCATCCACCAATAAAATTAATGTACTTGAATAACCCTTTTGTAATGCTTGATTAACCATTGTTAAAGCCACAGTTAGTTTTGATGGCACACTTTCATCTGTATACAAAGTACTTACAAAATCCGTTAACTTCATAATAAATCCTATTGACAGTCCTAGAAAGTACCTATAATATTAGAAATAACTAATTTAGACAAATTTAATTTAGTTATTTCTAACACAAGAGGATTTAAATATGGATAAATTTACTGATTTAACCAAACAAATTTCTAAAAATCTTTCTGAATTGAGAAACTCTTCCCCCGACTTAATGAAGGGATTTTCAAGTTTAGCTGGAGCTGCATTAAAACCTGGTGCATTAGATGCCAAAACAAAAGAAATGCTTGCATTAGCGATTGGTGTGGCCTCTCGATGTGATGGCTGCATTGGTTTTCATACCCAAGCATTGGTTAAATTGGGCACGACACAACAAGAATTGGAAGAGCTATTAAGTGTTGCTGTTATGATGGGTGGTGGCCCTGCATTGATGTATGCAAGCAATGCGATGGATGCTTTTAAAGAATTCTCAAATACAAAGAATTAAGAATTAAAAAAACAATGCACACATTAAAAAAACCGCCTAATGGCGGTTTCCTCATTCAAGCAACAAGCTTTCATCAAGCTATCTGACTGTATTAAGCTGGTATGACTAAATTGCATCAATCTTGTACATTGTATGTATTGAAGTGGTGTTAGGTAATTCATGCTACAAGCCTTCAATAATTATCAGTAATCTTATATTACTTCTTTAATCACACCTAAACCAATTTTCATGTTGATATTTTGCCCACACCATTTGGACAGATAAGTCGCAAAAACTTCAAATGGAATTTCACTGGCACCAAAACTGGCTAAATGCTCAGTATGCATCTGACAATCAATTATTTTGATGCCGCGCTGCTGCATATAGTCAACAGCCTCAACAAAAGCCATTTTAGAGGCATCACTTTGCCAAGAAAACATAGACTCACCATAAAAAACCTGACCAATTTGCACACCATATAAACCACCAGACAATTGCAAATCACCCTTTTCATCTGGATACCAACATTCAAATGAATGTGCATACCCAGCTTTGTGCATGGCAATATAGGCATCGTGAATGGCATCCGTAATCCAAGTACCATCTTGATTGTGTCGACAAGTATTTGCACATGCTTCAATCACAGTGGCAAAACACTGATTCACTGTCACGGTATGGGGTTTATTTCGTAATTTTTTTTGTAGCGAGCGACGAATAGTCAGCTGATCTGGCATTAAAACCATACGAGGATTCGTTGCCCACCAACAAATAGGTTGCCCTTCACTGTACCAAGGGAAAATACCTTTTTGATAGGCAGACAATAATCGTGAAATGCTTAAATCACCACCAATGGCCACCAAGCCATCCCGACAACGGATGGCTTCTTCCATATCCGGCCAACTGCATGGCACATCTAGATTTAAAATGGGTGGCAAACGGTTCATGGTTGTTTAACGATGGAAAGTTTTCTTACCAGGTTTACTTTGACAATCTTGGCACACGCCATACATATACATGGCGTGGTCAATAATTTCATAACCATTTGCTTGTGCGATGCGATCCTGTAATTCTTCAATTTGTGAATCATAAAACTCAGTGACTTTGCTGCATTTCACACAAACAATGTGATCATGGTGACCACCACGGTTTAACTCATAAACTGCTTTACCTGTTTCAAAATGATGGCGAACCAAGATTTCTGATTGTTCAAATTGGGTCAATACACGGTAAATGGTTGCAACACCAATATCAATATTTTCTTCTAGCAATAAACGATAAACATCCTCTGCACTTAAATGAGCGTCAGGATTTTTTTCAAATAAATCCAAAATTTTCAAACGCGGACCTGTTACTTTCAAGCCACTGTCTTTGAGTTGTGTAATATTATTCTGGTTATCCATCATGCCTTCAATCCTTTTTTGGCCTGTTTTGCAAAATTTTATGATCCCACTAATTATGACATTGTTGTTTTAAATTGCCTATTGCCAATACAGCAGCAAGCAACATCTCCATAAAATAGTCTGGGCTATTTTACACGAAATAATCGCAATACTCTTGTGTATTATAGAAGCCATCTTTTAGACATGCCCAAAAAGACATCTTAATCATAAATGCTTGGCCATGATGATAAGATATGATTAATAATGTGCTGCAATACACCCATCCCAGATACAGCATCCATATCCAATAGATTCTAACCATCATAACATTTAAAATGGCTTATCACCCACAATCGTAGCACGGTGCATGATGCGGCGAAAATTGCCATAATCAAAATTGGCAAAATGTTGTGTGCAACGGTTATCCCATATGGCTACATCGCCATTTTGCCAATGCCACCGAACAAAATATTTGGGTTGTGTACTGTGTCTAAACAAAAAAGCCAACAACACATCACTCTCCGCTTGGCTTAATTCATTAATTCTGGTGGTAAAACCTTCAGAGATAAACAGTGCTTTTTCCCCAGTGATGGGATGTGTTCGCACAACAGGATGACTTAATGGCGGGTGTTTTGCTTTGGCAGCCTCTAATTTGGCTTGTGCATCTGGCGTTTGTGCAAAGCGGTCATTAGGAAATGATCTGGCAATATCATGTTGAGCAGATAAATTCAATAAAAACTGCTGCATGGGCAAAGACAAATCTGCATAAGCTTGAGTCAAACTTGCCCACAATGTATCTCCGCCAAAACTGGGTACTTGTTTAGCTGATAACACACACCCCATAGCAGGTTCTGCTAAAAATGTCACATCGGTATGCCATAACTCATTGTCTTTCAAATCTTGAAGATGACTATCTAACACCATGATTTCTGGCACACGCTCATGCGGAGGATAGATGGGATGAATGTGTAACTGCCCAAAGCTTTGTGCCAAATCCCGCTGCGTTTCAGGTGAAATGTGTTGATCTCGAAAAAACAGCACTTGGTGTTTTAACAAGGCATCATGTAACGCTGATAAATGTTGATTACTCAAGGTTTGATTCAGTTGCACACCACTAATTTTTGCACCAATGCTTGGGGTTAAAGGTTGAATATCCATTGTCTTTGCCTTTTTGTCGATTTGCTATATGAAGATCATTTGCCTGATTTAAGATTCTTTGCCATACCAAGGTGCCAAAGCACTCTGCAAACGGCGAAGTGCCAATTCAATTGCCAAGGCCACAATGGCAATCACCATAATTCCGGCAATCACCACCGTTGTATTTAAGAATTGTGCTGCCGATTGCACCATAAAACCCAGTCCTTGTTGTGCAGCCACCAATTCGGCGGCTACCAAGGTTGACCACCCAACACCTAAGCCAATGCGAATACCTGTTAGCATATGTGGTAAAGCAGCTGGTAAAATGACATGCTGCAAAACCTGCCACCGACTGGCTCCCAAAGATTGGACTGCCCGAATGCGATTTCCTGGTGCCACCATCATGCCCTGTACGGTTGAAATCAAAATGGGTGCTAAAATAGCTAAAAAGATTAATAAAATCTTGGTCACCTCACCTATGCCAAACCAAATCACAATTAAAGGCAAATAAGCCAAAGGTGGTATGGGTCGATACAACTCAATAATCGGATCCAATAAACCCCGCAACTTAGGGCTTAGGCCCATTAACACACCAAGTGGAATACCCACCAACACAGCCAAAAATAATGCCCACAACATCCTTTCTAAACTAGCTGCCAAATGTTGCCACAAGCTTGCATTCATATAGCCTGTGTTCGATAATTGCCAAAATTGCTCAGCAACTTGTTTAGGGCTAGGTAAATACAAAGGATCAACCCAAGATAAAGCACACACCAGTGCCCAAATGACCAATACCAATGACACACTAAATAAACTTAATAACAAACGATTGTGCTTCATATACTCACCTCATATTGCCCTATTTGGTGCGCGGCTAATCTATCCAGTAAATGTTCTCGATAATCAATGAATGCTTTGTCCGCTTTAATTTGGCGAATACTTTTGCCATCTAACCACTCTTGGTGAAATAGAGGTTTTTCAATGGTCAGCACCCGACCTGGAAACGGCGCCATTAAAACCAATTGTGTGGCCAGAATCAAAGCCTCTTCAATATCATGGGTAATCACAAAAAAGGCACTTAATTTTTTTTGCCACAAGTTGAGAATCAATGACTGCATTTGCTCGCGACTAGCTGCATCCAAGGCGCCAAATGGCTCATCCATCAAAATATAATCTGACTCTATTGCCAACGCCCCTGCAATACCAACACGCTGACGCATACCACCAGATAATGCCCAAATATCTTTTTCAATGGCATGAATTAAACCCACTTTTTGTAGTTTGTCTTCAACAATGGCAACTTCATCCTCTTGAGAATAGCCATTGATTCGCAAACCTAACGCCACGTTTTCATAAACATTGAGCCAAGGCATCAAGGCATCATCTTGAAACACCACCACCCGATCCGATGCGGGTTCACGAATCAACTGCTGATTTCGTGTCATCTGCCCTTCAGTGGGTTGTAAAAAGCCGGCCACAGTATTCAAAAGTGATGTTTTGCCACAACCAGAAGGCCCCACCACCACAGTAATGCCATCATCCGGAATGGTTAAATTAATATTGAACAAGGCTGCTTGCTGTTGATCCGGATAATGTAAGTTTATATTTTGCAAGATAATATCTGCCATATCATGGTTCCAATATTGTTTCTATTGCGATGACATTAACCACTTGTTGATAAGATTTTTGAATATTGTCAACACTGCCTTGCTCATGTAAAAATCGAGCAGTGTGTTCAATATCATTAGCAAAGCGAGTGGACAATATCTGCTTTTGCTCTGCTAAATTTGGGTAGTGATTACTGGGCAATAATTGTGCAACTTCTTCTGCTTTTGAACCTGTTAAAGTCGCTATTTTGGCCATTGATTCAGCATTGCCTAATATGGCTTTAGGCTGATGATTAAACGTAGCGATGACTTGATTACTCACGGCAACAAACTGTGCCAAAACTTGTGGGTTTTCTTTTGCAAAAGTGCTTCTTGCCACCCATAAATCATAAGTTGGCGCACCCCACTTACCGACATCTTCATTCGACACCAACACATGCCCTGTCGCCTTAAGCTTACTTAAAGCAGGTTCCCATACATAAGCTGCATCAATATCACCACGCTCCCATGCCGCCATGATTTCTGGTGGGCGCAAATTAACCAACTTCGTATTTTCTTTGGCAATTTGCCAATGTTTCAAGGCAGATAATAAACTGTAATGGGTAGTGGACGTAAACGGTACAGCAATCTTCTTGCCCAATAAGTCTTGAGCTGTCTTAATAGAAGGACGAACCACTAATGCTTCGGATGTACCCAATACAGAGGCAATGTAAAATGCCTCAATTGGTAAGCCTTGGCTTGTTGCAATGGTAAATGGGCTTGAGCCAATATTGCCAATATCCACATCACCAGCAGCCAATGCTGTTAAAACATCAGCACCACTGTCGAATTTTTTCCAAATGATGGCTCGCCCCATTTTGTGTTCATAATCATGGTTGGCTTGTGCCAGCTTAGTTGGGTCGACCCCAGTTTGATAAGCAATGACAATTGGCTTCTTACCTTGAACACCGACTGTATCACCCTGCTGACTTACTGTTGTTGAGGTGTTTTTTTGACTGTAAATAAAACCAATGATTGCCACCAATACACCAGCCAATACCATTAACACCCGCTGTTTCTGCTTTTTTTTGGGTTGGTATAAAGACATCTTGCCGCTCCCAATACACTGTCATGAAAGCTTAATACTAATCAAAAAAATATATACCAAGAAGGAATTAATTTTTATAATCAAATTCCATTTGGTTATGTTGATGATGGTTTAAATAGAACAGTACAATGTTTTTTTAGTCCACTTTGAATCATTCCATAAGCCTTATAATGCCAGTGGCACGATTAATAAGCACAAAGGGAAACCAACAAAAATAGCAATCCAAATAAACAACTTATCATTAAAATAATTCAATAAATAGAAATACAATAATGCCACTAAGAATTCGAAACCCGTATTCATTAACATGGTTATGCTAATGTTATTTGCAAGCAATCTAAAAAATAAGCTGACCACAGCAACAATAAAAGCATAAAACAAGGGATGTTTTTCACCATCAGACTGGCCTTGAAACCAAGCAATAATGAGCATTGTAAAAATCATACTTCACCTTTCATTCATTATCTATTCAAACCCTAAAATCCTATCTTACTGCATTTCAATTCCAACGTCATAAATTAGTCATAATAAACTCAATATTTTGCACAATTGGGAATGATTGATGCGCAATCCGCAATACTAAGGCTCCCATCCCCTTTGTCCACTATGCAATCAATTGCCATTACTCTAATCTAATTAATATTGATTTTTATTATTAATTAAAGAGCTAAAATGCATCAATATTTTTTACCTTGTTTGGCTATTTTATGGCTATCAGCCTGTACTGACCCAGCATCTTCGCAAGAAGCCAACAAAGCAGCTTCCACAATGTCGGCTCAATCAAATGTATCCATACAAACAGCCAAAGGCATGGTCACCTTACCAAAAGAACCCAGCAATATTGCCGTTTTTGACTGGGCAGCATTAGATACCCTCACCCAATTAGGGGTTCCTGTGATGGCCAGCACAGATAAAGTCATGGTTGATTATTTGGCACCCGTTTTTTCAAAAAGCCAAGTGGTGGGCACGCTGTTTGAACCCAATTATGAGGCTTTAAGTAACTTGAAACCCGACTTAATCATCACAGGAGGGCCTGGTGCAGTGGCATACGATGAATTAAAAAATATTGCCCCAACCATCGACATGACCATTGATAATGAGCAAATTCGCCAAAGCGCCAAAGAGCGCATTCAAGCGTTTTCTGTGTTATTTAATCAAGAAGCCAAGGGCAAACAACTTATCCACGAAATCGACCAGTCATTTGACCAAACCCGTATCTTGGCAAAAGGCATAGGCAATGGCATGGTTTTATCGATTACTGGTCAAAAAATATCGGCTTTTGGTCCGCAGTCTCGCTTAGGCAGTTGGATACATTTGGATCTTGGTATTCCTGCCGCAGACAATCAATTGAAAAATTCTGCACATGGTCAATTGGTATCGTTTGAATACATCAAAGAACACAACCCTGATTGGATCTTTGTTTTAGACCGCACCTCATCTTTGGGTGAAAAAGGCGATGATGCCTTAACCGTCTTGGACAATCCACTCACCAGACAAACCACTGCTTGGCAAAAAGGACACGTTATTGTTATGCACAATGCCAATTACATTGTGGCAGGTGGCGCCTATCAACTCAAACAAGCCAGTCAACAGTTAGCCACTGCTTTCACTCACGCAAAAAAATCAACCCATTAAAATAAAAGGACAATTCATCATGTCAATCATTCATTTCCAACCAAACGATGTGTTAAACCTAAGACAAGAATTAGACAGCATAACAGAACATTGGCAACCCAAAATCATTAACCAACATGGTTTTCAATTTCGCTTAGTGAAATTTCAAGGTGAATTTGAATGGCATGCCCATGAAACCAGTGACAAGGTAATTTTTGTGGTGGATGGCAAAATGCAAATTGATTTCAAAGATAGTCGTCAAACACAGCATTTAAGTGCAGGGCAATTTTTTGTGATTGCCAAAAACATTGCACAAAAGCCCTCTGCCCAAGAAGAATGCAGCATTGTGCTGATTGAAAATCGAAACGATTAATCAACAATCCACCCATTTTATTGACCACATATTGATTAACAAGGGAACAATATGTCTATCCGTTTTCGCCAACTCACACCGATGGCTTTGGCATTATTGCCAATGTATCTATATGCTGATGACACCATTGACATGGTTGAACTACCCGAAGTACAAGTGATTGGCAAAGCCAAATCTGGCAATCGAGGCTATACCACCGCAGGTAGCAATACAGCCACAGGCATGAATATGCACCTCAAAGAAACACCCCAAAGCATTTCTGTGATTACCCACCAACAGTTAACCGACCAAAATATCAAAACATTGGATAGTGCTATTGTACAAGCCACTGGTGTCACCCAGCGAATTTGGGGGTCAAATCGAGCGGGTTACAACGATTTGTATGCCAGGGGCAGCAAAATCACCAATTACCGGCTCAATGGCCTAGCAACCAACAATGCAGGCTTAGATACTGGTAACATGGGAACGGCTGCTTATGAACGAGTGGAGGTTGTTCGTGGTGTATCCAGTCTATTGGATGGTTCTGGCGAGCCAGGTGCGACCATAAATGTAATACGCAAACGCCCAACGGCAGAAGCACAAAGCAGTGTATCAGCAAACCTGGGTAGTCGACAGCGACACGGCATAGAAGCCGATGTATCTGGAAGCTTAAATGAGGCACAAAGTTTGCGTGCTCGCGCAGTTTTGTCTTATGAAAAAGGGGATTCTTGGCGCAAACGAGAGGATGACCAAGCTGCTTCGTTTTATGGCATCATGGAATACGACTTAAGTGATGCAACCCAATGGTATGCGGGGCTACAATGGCAATATGCCAAAGAAAATGGCAGCGCTTCACATACTTTTTCTGCTTACGATGATGAAGGCTATGCCACCCATTTTGGCCCTAAAGACAATCCAGCTCCCCTTTGGGCTTTTAGCCGTACTCAATCGCGACATTTTTTCACAGGCATTAAACATTATTTTGACAATGGTGTTAAAGCCGAAGTGGAATACCAATACACCAAAAGCAAATGGTATCACCCATATGGTGTCGCGGGCTTATTGGGAGTCAATCACCAAAACCAATCTGCCTTATTGATTCCCGGTTATTGGTTGGGGTTACCCACATCACACAGCCTCAATGCTTCACTCAGTGGTCAATATGAAATAGCTGGCAGAAACCATGAGTTTATCATGGGTTTCAATGGTTTTCATTATGCAGATCATGGCAATGGAGGCCGTGGTGCACCTATTTTGGTGGACAATGTTTACCATGATGACAATATTGCCAATATTCCACGCCCGGATTTTGACAACATGAATCCATTGTCACGCCAGACAGAGCAAAAGCAATATGGTGCTTATGCTTCGACCCACTTACACCCAACTGATAAATGGTCTTTAGTCTTGGGTGGTCGATATAGCCAAGTCGATTATGGTGGTTACAATAGCCAAATCCAAGGCATTGCCCACAGTAAAAATAGCCGATTCACGCCTTATGTTGGCATGGTCTATCAGCTCAGTGATACTTTATCGGCTTATGCTGCTTACAGCAGTTTGTTTATCCCACAAAAAGAGAAAGATCAAACAGGTGATTACCTTAATCCCATTACTGGTAACAATCTGGAACTGGGTTTGAAAGGTGAATGGCAAGAAGGTCGTGTCAATGCTTCTGTGGCTGTTTTTCAAACAGAAAAAAACAATTTAGCCATTGTAGCGGGGCAACATCCGGATGGAGAACGCTATTACCAAGCAGTAGACAAAGCCAAAACAACGGGCTTTGAAATAGAAATTGGTGGTGAAATCAAACCAGATTGGCACATCCATGCAGGGTTTGCCCAAACCTTAAGTCGTGATCAAAACCAGCAACGCTTAAACACTGAAACCAGTCCCAAATACAGCTTCAAACTGTTTACCCGTTATCAATTGCCACAAACCTGGTTAAAATGGACAATAGGTGGTGGTGTGCGTTGGCAAAGTGAAACCCATAGCACCAGTGTATTGGGAATGGTCAAAGACGATGCCAGCAAGCAACGTGCTTTATCCAATGCCAAACAAAAAGCCTATTCTGTAGTGGACTTAATGGCACGCTACCAAATCAACCCCAAAGCATCTTTAACTTTGAACGTTAACAACACATTCAATACCGAATACCGCAACCAACCCGATAGACGCAGTTTTGGTTCGCCTCGTACAATTAATGCAACATGGCGTTATCAATTTTAATCATTTAATTTCACTGGGCAGATAACCAAACTTTTGCTTGAATAAAGCATTAAAGTGACCAACGTGGCGATAGCCGACAAAATACATGGTTTCTTTAATGCTTTTTTGCTGCAACAATCTATCCAAAGCACAATCTAAACGCAACTGGCGAATAAACTGGCCGATCGTCAACCCTGTTTGGGCTTTAAAATCCCGTTTTAAATAGCATTCATTCATCCCCACTCGCCTTGCGAGCATGGCAATGCTTAAGTCTTGGGTAAACTCCATCCGAATAATATCAATGACTTCATCAATCTGGCTTTTGTGTTTCGTCTGTAGTGGTTTATCCAACATAAACCGCAATACATGGGCAGTAAAATCCAAAGTGACTGATTCCAACACCAGACAAGACAAAGCATCAGTTTGATAAGGTTGTTGCAATATTTTTTGTGCCAATAGGGTTAAAGCAAGCGATGGTTTGGCCAGCTGGGTAAATTGTGCTTGTTGATGATTGGAACAAGTCAAAGCAGAAGATGACAATACACCCTCTTCTTGCCAGTGTGATAGCTTTTCCAATGAAAAATCCAAATGCAACGATTGCATTTGCTGTTGATGGATGATTTTTTGCTCATTGGCATTGTGAATATCTCCAGTCAATTGCCATACCTCTCCTGCTTTGGCTAGCAAACTTTTTCCATCTGCAAAATGCACATGGTTGTCACCACCAACCATAAAAAACAATGCGCAATTGTGACTAAAATAATCTGCATGGCTGTGGTAGATCCCTTGTCCCTGATTACAATGGCGTGACAATATCATGCCATTGTTAAACTGATTAATCTGTAACTGTGTCTGTAAGCCATTGGCTGTATATTGAGCAGCACTGCAATCATCCGTTACATTCATGCGTATGGATACATCGGTGTGACTTTGCAAGTGCTGTTGATATTGCTGATAAATATGCTGAATATTGGCCATAACTAGCCCTTTTTTAGCGCATTGCATGATGCAATAGCATTAATATAATAATAAAAACGATTCTCATTATTATATCAAACAAGCAAG
>JASLDB010000235.1 GCA_030151665.1 Neisseriaceae bacterium | reverse complement strand
TTTTATCTGCAATAATCGTGGTGGTGTATTTGGCCATCACATCTGGGCGGTCAAAATAATAGGTAATCTTGCGAAAACCTTCTGGCTCACATTGGGTATACAAGTTGCCATTTGAAGCATATAAACCCATTAAGCTTTTATTGGTTTGCGGGGTAATTTTGGTATTAACTTCTAGAATAAAAGAGTCATTGGGTACATTGGCAATGGTTAATGTTTCATTGGCTTCATCAATCATGTAATCATTGATTTTTTCACCATCAATCAACAACGATACCAAATCAGCCGTACCATGTAACACCAATGGAGCGCATGACGCATTGGCAACAATCACCGTCCTTGCCTTCACGAAAACACATTCTTTTTCAATTTCAAATTGCAAATCGATTTGATTAACAGTGAAATCTGGGTGACGATAATCTTTTAGGTATTTGGCTTGTGACATTCTAGTATTCTTTCTCTTGTGCAAACGTAGTACTTTTATTCTAAATCAATAGCAACAAATTACAATCAATTCATGTGTTGCAGTACAAAATAAAAGTTGTGTCAATTAGATGGGTCACAATCAGTAAATATCAAGACCAAACATGCTAGGTTGACTATATTTTATCTATTTAAAACAGCTGCTCTGGCACGAATCGAGTAACAAGCTGTTTTAACAAGGCCTTAAACCATCATTCTTAAGCAAATAGCACCATCCATGTAAAATAGCTGACAAGTCTTTGTCGAAAAATCAGCTATAAACCACTATTTTTGGCAACTTCATTAACACAAGCAATCTGGTATAGATTCTTAAACATATCATTGTACAATTTTCCTGTTTGCTTTTTAACCAATGCTATCATCCATTGAGGCTCATTACGCAATTGTTGATTCTCCTCACGGATAAAATCCGCCTTGGATTTAAAAGGTGTTTTAAGATCCAATGTTAATACCACATCTGCTTTTGCATCTGTTGACACATAACTTGTTCCATAACTGATGGTTTTATTCTGGCAATGAAATAAAGCCCGATTGATATTTTGTACAAACACACCATTGCTTTGCTTAATGCTTGAGTACAATAAAATGGCAGCAATATCCTGATTCCGACCAAGAAGAACAGCATCCATTTTACTTTCAGTCTTAAGTTGACCATCTTGGCTTGGTACATTGATTGTATAAACAGGAGAAAAAGTATATTGCTGTTTTAGCTGATTTATAATACTTAATTCCTTGCTCATTGCCATACCACAACTTAACACCAACAATAGAAGCACCCATCGCTGTAAAATCATATTACCCACCTATTATCATTAAACTATACTTTTAGTGAATGATGACCAGCTCTTATTCATTTATATAACCTAAACGAGATCACCACAAAAACCAACATACCATAAAAAAAAGCCATCAAAAATGATGGCTTTTTTTATGGCTCAATCTACTCAAAAATCTCACCCAAATCAGGCAAGTCATTGATAAATTCAGCATACAAAGTGCTCAGACAATCACGAATTGTATAGTATTCATGCCATGTTTTGATTAAGTTGTCGTCTGCTAAAATAGCATTAACAACTTGTGTGGCTTCTGCTTGTGTTAATGGTGTTTTGTCTTCTTTAAACTCACCATCAATCAAAGCTGACAAAGCGGCAGAATCCATGCTTTCAATTTTTACCATCGTTGATCCTCAGTTGTACCCAAAATTGGTCGCAACTCTTTTGCAATGACTTCTCTGGCCCTAAATATTCTTGAACGCACTGTCCCAATTGGGCAATCCATGATTTGGGCAATTTCCTCATAAGGTAAACCTTCCATCTCACGTAAAATAATCGCACGGCGTAAATCTTCGGGCAAGCTAGCTACTGCGGTTTTAACAGTTAATAAAATTTCTTTATTAATTAAATCTGCTTCTGGTGTTAGATTATCCGGAATTTGCTCTAAAATATCAAGTACTTCACCATCTCCCACAACAATATCCCCCGAAATAACCATGTGTTTATTGTTATTGGCTAGGTAATTCTTGGCTGTATTGATACCAATTCGGTACAGCCAAGTGTAAAAAGCACTCTCTCCACGAAAGTTAGCCAACGCACGATAGGCTTTAATAAAGGTTTCTTGCACAATATCATGTACTTCGTGCTCATCTTTTACAAAACGCATCAATAAACGCTCTAAACGATGTTGGTATTTTACCACCAACATGTCATATGCCCTTTTATCACCAACTTGTGCTCGCTCAACGAGCGCCTGGTCAATGTATTTATCACTCATTATTCATCCCATTCTCCTGCAAAATGAATCGTGCTCAATAATCAATCAGGCATGGCATTTAACATAAATGATTGTAATTGACTATTCTTTAAGCACAATCCACCTCTTTGTTGAAAATCAACAGCTACGGGACCATTACAAATCGCAACGCAAGCTTGTTGTGTCGTGACCACGATAGGCCACCCCCCTCTTAAATGTGGCGGAACTCTCTGCTCTTGTAAGAATTTGAAGACACTTTTATGCCCAAACGGCAGATGAATTTTATCATTGGGGGTTGCAGCTCGAATGAAGCACCCCTCTTGTAATATATCTTTGTGAATACCCACTGATTGACACTTTACCGTAAACCCAATATCTTGCATTGACTTAGGTAAAACACCATCAAATACACATGTCATTTGGTTAGTTTGCATTATTTTTTGTAGCCAATCACAGTCGTGAAACCACAACCTTCCTTGGTATGCAAAAACCACAATAAATGACATTTTCATTTTTACATATTTATGGGGATTTTTAAAGAGTATTTTTGTAAATTCTCGAAACTGGGCTTGACTAAATGAACCATATCCCAATTGTTTGATGTAAGCCAATAGCACTATATTGCGTCTGGTCTCAGACAATTTACACCATAAAAGCAAATCAAATACGCCCGATTGCATGACCATGGCTAAATCTTCTGCTTCAATTTCTTGTTGTAACCGCAAAGCATCTTGGCAATGGCTAATGGTATTGTGTAGATGGGATGAATAATGCGGTAAGCGCAAAGCCAAACTGGGTAGCCATTCATTCCTAACCCAATTGCGCAAATAATCTGTATTGTGGTTACTGGGGTCAGTCACAAAATCCAACTGTGCTTCTTTGGCATAAGACAGTAGCTGTGCTTTGGAAAAAGACAATAATGGACGCCAAATAAATTGCTTAGAATTAAGTGGACGAAGTGTTGGCATCGCAGCCAATGCCGCTATCGAACCACCTCTGAGCATGGCCAAAAGCAAAGTTTCATCTTGATCATCTTGATGCTGCGCCAAGGCAATAATACTGCTTTTACTTTGTTCATATGCACGATAACGCTCTTGGCGAGCGGCTGCCTCCACGCCAAGTTTTGCTGCATCAACTGTGGCATAAACCACTTGCAACCGAATACGCGAGACACCACACAATTGACGACAAAATACCACCCAATCATCCGCTTCGTCTTGCAGACCATGGTGAACATGAATGGCTGTCAATTTGAGTTTAGGTAGTTTATCTTGCAAGGCAATCAATGCATGCAATAACACGACAGAATCCACACCACCACTTAAGGCAACAGTCAATTTAAAATGGTCAGAACAATGTTCTGACCATGATTGTTGTACTGCTGATTGAACTTTATTTATCAGTGAATGAGCCATAAGACATAATACGATCGAATCGACGATTCAATAAATCAGGTAATGGCATATCTTGTGCTTGACGCAACTGATCTTGCAAAACTTGCTTGGTGTTTTTCATCACTTCACCAAAATTGCGATGTGCACCACCCAATGGTTCGGGGATGATCTTATCTATCAATTTTAACTCTAGTAATTTTTTGGCAGTAATGCCCAAAGCTTGGGCAGCATCAGATGCTTTTTCTGCGGTTTTCCACAAAATAGATGCCCCACCTTCAGGTGAAATAACTGAATACGTTGAATATTGCAACATATTCACATAATCACCCACAGCAATCGCCAGTGCACCACCAGAACCACCTTCACCAATAATGGTGCAAATCACAGGGACTTTAATGTCTGATAACTCGTAAAGATTACGACCAATGGCTT
>JASLDB010000221.1 GCA_030151665.1 Neisseriaceae bacterium | reverse complement strand
TGACGCCATTGATGATGTGAAAGCAGCGATGTCAGGCATGTTGGCTCCAGAGCAAAAAGAACAAATCTTGGGCACAGTAGAAATTCGCCAAGTAATTAGCGTATCAAAAGTCGGCAACATTGCAGGCTGTATGGTAACGGATGGTTTGGTGAAACGTGATGCACAAGTTCGCTTGATCCGCAATAACGTGGTGATTCACACTGGCTTCTTGGACTCATTAAAACGCTTTAAAGATGACGTTAAAGAAGTTAAACAAGGCTACGAATGTGGTTTAATGTTGAAAAACTTCAACGAAATCGAAATCAACGACCAATTAGAAGTATTTGAAATGATTGAAGTGGCTCGTACACTGTAATCACCTAAGCTTCTAAAACACGGCGCTGATGCTAGCGCCGTGTTTTTTTATTCGGTACACTCATGGGTAAGGCTTGCCCTCACCCAACATCTGGATCTGAAACTAGATAACAGAAAGGAAACACCATGCGTAAACCACAACGTGGCTATGCAAGACAAGACCGAGTTCGCGAACAAATTATGCGCGAATTGGCAGAATTATTGCGTACAGGTTTAAAAGACCCGCGCGCAGACTTTATTACCATTAACGATGTCGAAATCACTCGTGATTACAGCCATGCGACCATTTTTTACACCGTATTGAACGAAAGCAAAATTGATGTTACCGCAGAAGCTTTGGAAAATGCCAAAGGCTTTTTGCGCAGTCAATTGGCCAAGCGCATTACTGTGTTTCGCACACCTGAATTGCATTTCAAATACGACACCTCACTCAGACATGGTATGGCATTGACTAGCTTGATTGATCAAGTTAGCCAAGAAAAGCCCATCGAAGACTAATTTTTTGATTGCGATTTATGTCAACAACCAAAAAAATCAAACGACGCCTTAACGGCGTCTTATTGCTGGATAAAGCATTAAACGTCACCAGCAATACCGCTTTACAACAAGTTCGCCGCTTATACAATGCCGAAAAAGCAGGACACACTGGTGTTTTGGATCCATTGGCAACGGGTTTATTGCCTGTTTGCTTTGGTGAGGCGACCAAGTTCGCCCAATATCTATTGGATGCAGACAAAGCCTATTTGGCCAACTTAAAATTAGGTGAACGAACCAGCACTGCCGATGCTGAAGGCGAGGTCATTGCCACAGCAGCCTTTTCGCACATTAACGAAGAAGCTTGGCTCAAGAACCAAAATGCCTTAACCACCACCATTGAGCAAGTTCCACCCATGCATTCTGCCTTAAAACACCAAGGCAAAGCATTGTATGAATATGCCCGAGCTGGCATTGAAATTGAACGAAAAGCCCGCACCATTACCATTCACGAAATGAAACTTTTGCGCTTTGCATTGCCAGAAATAGATGTGGCTGTTCGCTGCTCGAAAGGCACTTATATTCGTGTATTGGCAGAAGACTTGGCCAAAGGTGTTGGCACAGAAGCACATTTAATCGGTTTAAGACGAACCGATACAGCAGGCTTTAACATCAGTCAAAGTTATGACTTCGCAACATTAAGCGAGTACACAGAAGCAGAACGTGATGCCTTACTATTGCCTTGCGATGTTTTGGTGCAACATTTGCCAAAAATAACGCTTGATAACAAGCAAATCACCCTATTACAGTACGGACAAAGGGTGCAATTTCAAGCAAGCTATGAGATAATAAGCCCGCTTCGTGTTTATAGCGAAGACAACACATTTATCGGTCTGGTTAATTTCGAGGCACACAAGGACAACCTTGGCACCTTAAAAGCACTCAGACTGATGGCTACGCAATCGTAGCAAATAGGAGTTAGTAAGGGTTTTGGCTCTGCTAACTTGTCGGGCTTTATGCCCATTTTATATTTTGGAGTTACCACAACATGGCATTAACTGTTGAACAAAAAGCACAAATCGTTAAAGATTTCCAACGCAAAGAAAATGATACTGGTTCTAGCGAAGTTCAAGTTGCACTATTGACTTTCCGTATCAATGACTTGACACCTCACTTCAAAGCTAACTTAAAAGACCACCACAGCCGTCGTGGTTTGTTGCACATGGTTAGCCAACGTCGTCGTTTGTTGTCTTACTTGCGTCGTACTGATGCTGATACTTACCGTAACCTAATTGCTCGTTTAGGTCTACGCAAGTAATTGCTAGATGAGGTCGCAGCGAAATCTGCGGCCTTTTTTATTCGCACTGGACTACAAGCACGAAACACTAACCATGCACATTCTATGCGTGTGCATCACTAGGGTTTTTTGCAGTAGTCCAAACCAAAAAGAAAGAAACCATGTTTCAAAAATCAACCAAAACATTTCAATACGGTGAACACACCGTTACATTAGAAACTGGCGAAATTGCCCGTCAAGCCTCTGCTGCTGTTAAAGTTTCTATGGGCGATACCGTGGTATTGGTATCTGTTGTTGCTGCTAAAAAAATCAAAGCAGGCCAAGACTTTTTCCCATTGACTGTTGATTACTTCGAACGCACGTATGCTGCTGGTAAAATCCCTGGCGGTTTTTTCAAGCGTGAAGGCAAACAAAGCGAAAAAGAAATTTTAACCAGTCGTCTAATTGACCGCCCTATTCGCCCTTTGTTCCCTGAAGGTTTCTACCACGACATCCAAATCGTTGCCATGGTTGTGTCTTGCGACCCTGAAATTGATTCAGACATCCCAGCCATGATTGGTGCCTCTGCT
>JASLDB010000201.1 GCA_030151665.1 Neisseriaceae bacterium | reverse complement strand
TAAATTTATTCCATTGTCATTGTAAAGGTTTTTTTAAATTTATGAATAATAAAGTTAATTTGGCTTGGTGTATGAAGTGGTGGATTCAAGTATGAAGTGTGCAAGCCGTAATGAAAGTGATTGCTTAAAATGGCGTTCAATAGCCAAGTACTTTTCTAGCTTGATTGTTCAATCGATGTACTGAAATTGGGTTTAATGTCGTGTCGATTAATCATTCTGGCCATTTGAATGACGGATGTTTTATTGTACAAAAAGATAGAAACTTGATACCGTTCCTTTTTGGTAAGGTGTGAGTGGTGTGACATGAGTGACTCAGAAAAAGAGATGATGGATGTTGTATTTTATATTTGGCATTTTCATCATCGGGCTCAAAACAGTGTCACTTTGTTGAATTCAAGGGGAAGTCATGCATAAGATGGTGCGAACCTGTTTGGAGCATTGCTTTTTTCAAGCGCCGATATTGGATGTTCAGCAACTTAACCAGCATTTTGCGGGCAAAGTGGTGTTAATAACAGGTGCCAGTTTTGGTATTGGTGAAGCAATGGGTGCCATTTTATCCAAGACAGCATGTCGTTTGATTGTATTGGCTCGAAATGAAGAGAAATTAGCCCAATTAACCCAAGAGTGGGAAGCGGCAGCTTGCCAAGTGGATTATTTTTCTGTTGATTTATACGAGGCGAGTTCCCATGAAAAAATCATGGAATTTTTGCAATCATTGAATGTCGAAATTGATATTTTGATACACAATGCGGGCAAATCGATACGGCGTTCTGTGTGGGAGAGTGTTAATCGACCACAAGATATTGAACGCACCATACACATCAACTACACCAATCCCGCTCACTTGACCCAAAGTTTATTGCCCCAACTACAACGCAAACAGGGACAAGTAATGTGTGTGAGCACCATTAACGCCAAATTGTTTTCACCACCATTGTGGTCACATTATCAAGCCTCCAAGAGCGCTATGCAGCAATGGCTATTGTCGATTCAACCCGAGTTGCAAGCAAAAAAGATCTTGGTGAGTTTGGTTTATTTGCCATTGGTGCGCACTCGCATGATAGCGCCAACAAAAGCATACCAAGATGTGCCGGTGATGGGCGCTGAGGATGCAGCAAGGGCGGTTTTATCTTGCTGTGTTAAACACAAAAAACAATGGCAACCATGGTGGCTAGGCATGGCACAAATGGCATGTGTCATCTTGGCAAGACCTATTGCCTTTGCTTATGCCCGATATTTTCAATCGCAAAAGGCAAAATCATGATGTTTTGGTGTCAGTATGTTTGGGCCTTGACTGTCAGTGTTTGGCGGCATGGTATTAATCTTTATAGTGTTTTGGATGCTTGGGCAAGATGGCAACCCAATAAAATGGCTTGGGTGGTTGATGAATGCATGTTTAGTTATCGGGATATACAGCAATACAGCCAATATTTGTGTCATATTTGGCAAGATGTGCCATTGCCCAAACGAGTTGGTTTGCTATTGGAGCAAGACGTAGCGAGTATGGCAGCACTTTTTGCATTGAGTCGATTGGGTAAGCATGTGGTGATTGTAAACGCTCACTTGACCACGCCGAAAATGACGGCATTGCTACAGCAGCATAATTTGCATTTAATTGGCCATGCTAATCTATTGCCACTATTACCGATTGAAAGTCATTCATTTACTAACATTCCAAGCGTGCGAAATTGCCCCGATAGTGTTTTGTTTCGTTGGCCAAAACAGCATTTGAATACCATCAGTGTTTGCTCATCAGGCAGTACAGGGACA
This sequence comes from Neisseriaceae bacterium, assembly GCA_030151665.1. Lineage (GTDB taxonomy): Bacteria > Pseudomonadota > Gammaproteobacteria > Burkholderiales > Neisseriaceae > JASLFS01. The sequence continues at coordinate 5,814 of JASLDB010000201.1, read as the reverse complement.
CCTAAATTAACCAGTCGAAAAAGCAAGCCATGGCTGGGGTGGCCACTATTGGATACGTTATTGCGGCGTTTGCAGTTTTTACGCTTACAAAGTCTGTTTGTGATGACGCCCATTTGCCATGCTGCAGGATTAAGTGCAGCGCTAATGGCATTTGCTTTTGGCAAGAAGGTGGTTTTACAAAGCCGTTTACACATTGATAAAGCTTTTGCTTTAATCGAGCAGCATCAAATTGATACATTGAATGCTGTACCCACTATTTTGTATCGATTATTAAACCATAAAATAGGTGGGGGTCAATCCATTAATAACATGGTTTCAGTGAAAAGATTGGTTTGTGGCAGTGCGCCATTGAGTGCCAATTTGTATCGGGATTTTCATGCCATGTTTCCTCACATTGGCATTTACAATGTTTATGGTAGCAGTGAAACAGGCATGAATATTTTGGCAACACCAAATGATTTGGCAAAGCACCCCGGTAGTGCAGGGCGTGTGATAAAAGGCGTCAAAATCAAAATTCTAGGGCAAAATGGTCAAGTATTGGGAGCCAATGAAATTGGCGTTTTGTGGAGTCGTTGTGCCTGGTCTGCTCATGCCATGCAATGGCTGCAAAGTGGCGATTTGGCCTACCAAGATGACAACGGTTATGTGTATTTAAAAGGGCGGGTCGACGATATGCTGATTTGCGGTGGGGTGAATGTCTACCCAGTGGATTTGGAGAATATAGTCTTGACTCATCCTAATATTATTCAAGCCAAGGCTTATGCTGTAGTGGATGGGGAGTATGGGCAACGTTTGTCAGTGCAAGTGGTTTTGCATCAACGTGCACAGTCATTGGATAGCGAAGGCATTGCTTTGTGGTTGAGTGATAAAGCACCACGCTATCTGCGCCCAGCCAGCATAATGATTGTACAAGACTTGGCAACAGACAGTATTGGCAAAGTCATTGTCCATTAAGCAAAAAACCGAGCCCATGGACTCGGTTTTGTTGTGTGGTCAGTGAATTATTTAATCTCTGTCACATGGGGGGTTAACATTCGCTCTTCATAAGCCTTGCCTTTTTCGGCATCATAAACGCCTTCCCATTTGGCAACAACCAATGTTGCCAAAGAGTTACCCACAACATTCACGGCAGTACGACCCATGTCCAAAATACGGTCCACACCCAAGATAAATGCTAAGGCTTCAACCGGTAAACCCATGGTGGTTAATACGGTGGTCAATACCACAAACGATACACCGGGTACACCAGCAATGCCTTTAGAGGCAACCATTAGGGTAATCACGATGGTGATTTCTTGCATCAAACTCAATGGATGACCAGTCATTTGAGCAATAAAAATCACTGCAATACTTTGGTATAAAGTCGAGCCATCTAGGTTAAATGAATAGCCAGTGGGAATCACAAAACCAGTAATGGATTTGGGAACGCCATAGTCTTCCATTTTTTTCATGATGTTGGGCAAAACGGCCTCTGAACTGGCAGTTGAATAAGCCAAAATCAATTCATTTTTCAATAAGCGAATCAAGGTGAAAATATTAAATTTACAGAAATAAGCCACAGCACCCAATACCACAATGGTAAAGAATAACATTGCACCATAAACCAATAATACGAATTTTCCTAGTGGCAACAATGCCGCAAAACCGAACTGGGAAATGGTCACTGCAATTAAACCAAAGACACCAAATGGTGCATAACGCATAATCATATTGGTCACACGGAACATGGTGTCCGAAATGGCTTTGCATACATTCAATAGTGGCTCTTTTTCATTATTGGGCAAGCCCAATAATGCTACTCCAAACAATACTGAGAAGAAAATCAATGGCAGCATATGACCATTAGCCATAGCAGACACGACATTGGTGGGAATCATGTCCAAAATCATCACCACAATACCATGTGGTTGATCACCAATGGCAGCAGCGGTGGTTTTGTATTGGTCAATATTGCCGCTTTTGGGCAACATGTTTTGGTCAATACCTGAACCGGGCTGGAAAATATTAGCGGCCAATAAGCCCACAACAATGGCAATCGTGGTAATGACTTCAAAATAAAGCAATGTTTTACCACCCAAAGTGCCTAATTTTTTGGCACTTTCCATGCTAGCGATGCCAACAATCAACGTGGTGACCACAATAGGCACGACAATCATTTTAATTAAGCTAATGAAAATATCGCCCATGGGTTTGAGGATGTTGGTGACTGCACTTTGGTAATATTGGTGCCAAGGGTGAGAAGTGTCTAAGTTAATTTGGTGCAAATACGCACCAATAGCAATACCCAATACCAAGGCTAGGGCAATTTGATATGCCAAACTGGATTTTAATTTAAGCCAAATAGATTTAATCATGTTTCTCTTTTCTAAAAGACCAAGCCGAACATCGTCCAATAGGCCAAGCTATATATTATTGCTTGGCCAATGTCTTGTTCAGACCGCGTGATGAGTGGACAGCCCAGTTTTATCATTTTATATTATGCTAAAGCCCTACTGAATCAAGCGTAAACTCTTTTTCAATATGGCTTTAAAAAATAAATATTTTTATTTAATTTCTATTGCTAGTATGGTTTACGCCAGAACAGATTCGTTCCGCTTCATGAAACGTGAGCAACAAAAGGTGGCATTTTACGACTTTTAAAAAAAAAATCCATAAAAAAAGTATAAAATTTTTGTAAATAGATATTTTATGAATATTTATTATTTAAATATTTGCTTTTAGTTGGAAAAATTCTAGTAAAATCAAAATAAAAGAATTTAGTTGTTATTTGTCATTTTTGATTATGCTGTATCAATAATCTCAAAATTTGCTAGAAACCAATAGAATTGTCTTATTTCACGAGAAAGTTATGCCCTTTATTTTTATTTTTTGATAATTTTGAATAAATTGGGCAAAAGTAATGCTAATAAAATCAAAATTATGCCGATGAACTGTGTAAAATGGATGGATTCACCTAATAGTAGGTAAGCCACAACAATGGCACTGGGTAGTTCAATGGCAGACAATAAACCGCCAAGACTTGGTGTTAACAAAGGCATGCCTCGACTAAAACACAATAAGGGCAACACGACTGCAAAAAATGCCATGGTGGGTCCCCAAGATAAAGCAGATAGTGCACTGGTAAAATCAATGCTAGGTGACCAAAATACAGTCACAAAAAAACCGGCTCCCATTGAGACCCATAAGGCTCGTTCAATCGGTTGGGCATGGCTGGCTACATGACCAGTCATCATAATGGTGCCAGCAAAGGTACAAGCAGAACAAAAGCCCAAAAATACTCCCCAAATGGATAGGGTTTGTTGTTGAGTCAATAATTCTGTGGCCAAAATAGTACCCAACATAATCACAAGGACAGATAAAAACTGTCCAACTGTGGGAGACTGGCGTTTAAATACAAAACCATAAACCATGGTGATCCAAACAGACTGCATAATCATCACTGCCACAACGGCGACAGAAACATATTGTAAAGCAGAAAAATACAAAGTATTGGTGGTGGCGATGGCCAAGCCAGACATGAATAATTGTGCTTTGTGTTTGATGAAAAGGGCTGGTGAGGCTTTAGAGCAGCGTAAAAAAACAATAAAGCCAAAATGAAAACAGCAAACCAAAACTGTAAAATTAACACGTTGGCAGGTGCAATCCCTTGGGCTGTTGCCAGTTTAAAAAGAGAAGCAGGGATACCATAACTGATTGCACCCAATAAAACCAATAATATGCCTTTAATATTCACCACAATTTCCTTATAATCTAGTGGATAAATGTTGTAATCGACATTGTAATCATTTCTATCTTATTAGGCGATGCTGCATGTCTCTTATCATGCCACCGACTCATTACCTCATCTTGCTTAAACAAGACAACATTAACTTAGACATACAATCAGAAAAATTATGCAAAAATACACAGATTTAACTGTTAAAACTTTGCTATTTCCCTTGGCTTTTGCCTTGTTTGAAGTGGCTGTTTATATTGGCAATGACTTGGTTCAACCAGCCATGCTAACTGTTACCCAAGATTTTGGCGTGAGTGTTGACTGGGCACCAACCTCCATGTCGGCTTATTTGTTCGGTGGTGCTGTTCTGGCAGCGATTTGGGGGCCTTTATCTGATCAAATGGGTAGGCGTAAGGTGTTTTTAATGGGCGCTGCTTTTTTTATAGCATGCTGTTTGGCGATTGTTTTTAGCAAGAATATTGAGCAATTTATGGGTTTGCGTATCTTGCAAGGCACAGCATTAACTTTAATCTCAGCAGTGGGTTATGCCACCATACAAGAAGCCTATGTTGAAGCCAAAGCCGTTAAAGTGATGGCTTTGATGGCTAATATCTCTTTATTGGCACCATTATTGGGTCCTGTTTTAGGTGCGTTTATGATTGAGCATGTTTCATGGCATTGGGGCTTTGTGGGCATTGCTGTTTTGGCTGGTTTTTCTGTTTATGGCTTGTATCGACACATGCCTGAGACTGTTGATTTTGATCAGCAGGAGCCACGCTCATTATCAGATGTTTTAAAAGACTTTGGCAAAGTGTATCGCAATAAACGATTTGTGATTTTGGCCATTTCAGGCCCTTTAATTGCATTGCCTGTGATGTTGTGGATTGCCTTGTCTCCAGTATTTTTAATTAATGAATTAAAACTCAGTAGTTTTGGCTATGGATTGAGTCAATTGCCAGTCTTTGGTGGTTTGATTGTTGGGAATTTATTTTTAGCCAAGTGGGTAGAGCGCTGGCCATTGGGAAAAACCGTTTTAATGGGGTTCCCAATCATCGTGTCTGGCGTTGTATGTATTTTATTGGGTTTGATTTTTAATGATTATGTTTTATGGGGTTTATTGATAGGCATGAGCCTGATTGCTTTAGGCGAAGGGTTGAGCTATGCCGTGATGTATCGCTTTGCATTGATGGCATCAGATGTATCCAAAGGTACAGTGGCAGCTGCGATGGCAACCATGGTAATGGTGTTTTTTGCTAGTTTGATTGAAGTAACCAAAGTGTTATATGGCCTCTGGCACTTAAATGGTTTGTGGCTAATGTGTGCACTGAGCCTAGCCTTTTTTACATTTATTTCTCGGCCATTATTAAAAAATATCATGCAAGAACGAGCCAATGCAGCATAGTTATTGCATCAGGTACAGGCCTGATGAATTTACCTATCTGTTTATTCTTAAGTCATCATAAGGGTTGATAATGCCAAACATGCTTTGGGTATAATATGGATTATGTGTTAAACATATTGATGTTATTTTGATATTAAATAATTCTTAAATTACAAATATATATATTTAAATTGTAAATAATTCCTATTTAATTTATGTCTTTTTTTGCAAAGAAGTGAAAAGCAGATACTCAGGAGGAGGGAACTCCATTAGTATCACTTCTTCATTTTAAATCAGCTAGACAAGAGGAAATCTCAATGAAAAAATCACTATTGATCGCATTGGTTGCTTTGAGTGGTTACGCATCTGCACAAACTGACAGTGAAGCATCTAATCCATTGGCAACTCCACCTGTTATTGAAAAAACGGTAATCACTGAACAAGCTGCTTCAGCAGATACCCAAGATGTTCAAGAAGAAGCTGCTAGCGAAGCCGCCTCTGAAAACTAAATATTGATTGCATTAATGCATTGAATGTCACAATAACCACCCTTATGGTGGTTATTGTGTTTTATCCACAGCAAAGTTGCACACAAACACCATTGTCAGTATAATTCGCCCACGCATGAGAAATCATGTCGCACAACAATCCCACAGAGAGGTGGATGAGTGGTTGAAGTCGCACGCCTGGAAAGCGTGTATACGTTTATAGCGTATCG
>JASLDB010000183.1 GCA_030151665.1 Neisseriaceae bacterium | reverse complement strand
GCACGTTTTTTAAACTCACCACCCAAATCGTCTTCCCAGTTGGGTCCCCAATGGATTTTGTCCATTTTTTTGCCTGTTAACACCGATACAGGGCGTGCTGTGGGTGGTGTTGGCATATGCGGAGCTTTTTGCAAGTGCTCATAATCATAAGTGAAAGGCTCATAATATTGGTCGATGCTCAGCATATTGGGATTGGCAAACAAATTCGCCAAAATCTTCAAGCGACCACCTTGTTTTAATTCCAAGCGACCTGTTTTGGTGCGAATCCAGCCTCCCTTGTGCTCTTCTTGGTCTTCCCAATTTTTGGGGTAACCAATACCAGGTTTCGTTTCCACATTGTTAAACCATGCGTATTCCACCCCGTCACGGCTTGTCCAAACATTTTTACAAGTGACTGAACAAGTGTGGCAACCAATGCATTTGTCCAAATTCAAGACCATGCCAATTTGTGCTCTAATTTTCATCGCAGTATTCCTTATTCATTGCTGTTAGCATGGGTTGCTACGGGTTGATCTTGCCAATCGACATTGGCCATTTTGCGTACCACCACAAATTCATCACGATTGGTGCCCACCGTACCGTAATAGTTAAAGCCCCAAGATAATTGCGCATAACCGCCAATCATGTGTGTGGGTTTCATTACGATTTTGGTTACAGAGTTGTGAATGCCACCTCGTTTGCCTGATACTTCTGCACCAGGTACATTGACAATTTTTTCTTGGGCGTGATACATCATGGTCATGCCTTCAGGAATTCTTTGACTCACCACCACACGGGCAGTAATCGTGCCGTTCACGTTAAAGACTTCCACCCAATCGTTGTCTTCCAAACCCGCTTTTTTCGCATCGATTTCAGAAACCCAAACATGGGGTCCACCACGCGACAATGTCAACATGCGCAAGTTGTCCGAATAGGTACTGTGAATGCCCCATTTTTGGTGCGGTGTTAAGAAATTCAACACGATTTCTGGATTACCATTGCCATGTTTGCCCAACATTTTGGCCGTGGTTTTTAAATCCACTGCGGGTTTGTAATGAACAAAACCTTCGCCAAAAGCACGCATCCATTGGTGGTCTTGGTAAAACTGTTGACGGCCTGTAATCGTGCGCCAAGGAATCAACTCATGCGCATTGGTGTAACCTGCGTTGTAACTAACTTCTTCGCTTTCCAAACCTGACCATGTGGGCGAGGAAATGATTTTTCGCGGTTGCGCTTGAATATCACGGAATCGAATCGAATCATGCTCGCGTGGAATCGCCAAATGTTTGTGGTCAATACCGGTTTGTTTGGACAAGGCATCCCATGCTTTTACCGCCACATGACCATTGGTTTCAGGTGCCAATGTCAAAATCATTTCCGCAGCATCAATGGCTGTGTACAAACGAGGTTGGTCTTTGCCCACGCCTGTTTTTTGGGTTTTATTGAGTTTACGCAATAATTCGACTTCTGCTTGGGTTTGCCAAGCAATGCCTTTACCGCCATTGCCCACTTTTTCCAACAAAGGCCCAATCGAAGTGTATTTATCGTAAATAGCACCATAATCACGTTCAACCACGGTCATTTGTGGCATGGTTTTACCAGGAATCGGCTCACATTCACCCAGTTTCCAATCTTGAACATCAAAAGGTTGCCCCAACTCTTGCGGCGTATCGTGCATCAATGGTGTTAACACCAAATCTTGTTGGACACCCAGATAGTCTTTTGATAAGTCTGAAAAGCGCTTGGCCAAATCACGGTAAATGTCCCAATCGGTTTTGCTTTCCCATAGTGGTTGTACTGCTTCGCTTAACGGGTGAATGAATGGGTGCATATCCGAAGTATTTAAGTCATCTTTTTCATACCAAGTGGCTGTTGGCAAGACAATGTCCGCATACAAGCACGTGGTCGACATCCGAAAATCCAAAACAGTTAATAAATCCAATTTGCCTTCTGCTGCGGGACGAACATTGATGCTATTGGGGCTTAAGCAATCGTTTTCATCACTCATTACCGCATTTTGTGTACCCAATAAGTATTTCAAGAAATATTCATGCCCTTTGCCAGATGAGCCCAAGATATTGGAGCGCCAAACAAACAAATTGCGTGGGAAGTTTTTCGGGTTATCAGGGTCATTGCACGACATGTCCAAATCGCCAGATTGCAATTGTGACACTGCATAATCAACCGCATTCATGCCTTTTTCTTTGGCATTTTGGGTAATGGTTAAGGGATTGGTGGTTAATTGTGGTGCCGATGGCAACCAGCCCAAGCGCTCGGCTTTGGCGTTGTAATCAATCATGGTCATTTTGCCAAAATCACCTTGGTGCGATGGGGCTATCACTTCATCCATGGCCAATTTTTCATGACGCCATTGGCTCGTGTGTGCATAAAAGAAAGAAGTACCATTCATTTGGCGAGGTGGTCGTACCCAGTCCAAGGCAAATGCCAAAGGTGCCCAACCAGTTTGTGGGCGCAATTTTTCTTGTCCCACATAATGAGCCCAACCACCACCACTTTGACCAATACAACCGCACATCATCAACATATTGATAATGCCGCGATACGTCATGTCCATGTGATACCAGTGATTTAAACCAGCACCAACAATCACCATGCTTCTACCATGGGTGTCATGGGCATTTTGGGCAAATTCACGTGCTACTTGGATAACCAATTCAGGTTTCACACCCGTGTGTTTTTCTTGCCAAGCTGGAGTATATGGTACATCAGCCATGTAATCATCGCTCACCCCCTCACCGCCAAACCCACGGTCGATACCATAACTGGCGCACATTAAATCAAACACCGTGGCCACATAGGTAGTTTGTCCATCATCGGTTTGAATGGCGCGAACAGGAACATTTTTAACCATGGTATTTTTGGCATCTGCGCCACCAAAATAGTCAAAAGTCACACCCATGATTTCATCGTGCTTGTCTTTTAAACTTAATTGCGCTTGGATGGTGTGATCATTCGCGTCCTCGGCTTGTAGGTTCCATTTGCCTTGTTCGCCCCAACGAAAGCCAATCGAGCCTTTTGCTGCCACGATATTTTGGCTATTTTCATCCAATACCAAAGTTTTCCACTCTGGGTTATTGTCTTCTTTAAGCTCTGCATTAAGCTGACTGGCGCGCAAATAGTAGCTTGGCAACCAAGCATCACCTTCTTTTCGTAAAGTCACAAGAACGGGCATATCCGTCAAGCGGCGGCAATAATCAACAAAATAATCAGAAGGATTGTTTAAATGAAATTCTTTTAAGATCACATGACCCATTGCCATCGCCATGGCAGCATCAGTGCCTTGTTTGGGTGCCATCCAGATATCACTGAATTTCACCATTTCGCCATAGTCAGAAGCCACCGCCACGGTTTTGGTGCCTTTGTAGCGAACTTCGGTGTAAAAATGGGCATCAGGTGTGCGTGTCATGGGGACATTCGAGCCCCAAACCATCAAGTAATTGGCGTTATACCAATCGGCAGATTCTGCTACGTCGGTTTGCTCACCCCACACTTGTGGGCTAGATGGTGGCAAATCACAATACCAATCGTAAAACGATAACGGCACGCCACCAATCAAACTTAAATAGCGAGAACCTGCTGCATAGCTGACCATCGACATGGCTGGAATCGGTGAAAAACCAAAAACGCGGTCAGGGCCATATTCTTTAATGGTAAACGCATTGGCAGCGGCAATGATGTCGTAAGCCTCTTCCCATGTTGTGCGCACAAACCCACCTTGACCACGCATTTCTTTGTATCGTTTTGTCGATAGAGGATCTTGGGTAATGGCTTGCCAAGCAGCAATCGGCGCCATGGTTTGGCGTTTTTCTCGCCACATGCGCAATAATTCAGAACGAATCATGGGGTATTTCACCCGTTGAGCCGAGTAAACATACCAACTAAATGATGCACCACGTGGGCAACCACGAGGCTCGTGATTGGGTAAATCAGGACGGGTTCTGGGGTAATCAGTTTGCTGCATTTCCCAAGTGATTAATCCATTTTTCACAAATACTTGCCAACTACAAGAGCCCGTACAGTTCACACCATGTGTCGAACGGACAATTTTATCGTGCTGCCAACGTTGGCGATACGCTTTTTCCCATTCCCGGTCTTCGGCAACAACCGCTCCGTGGTTATTGGAAAACGTTTCCTTGGTTTTATTCAAGAAATTTAGTCGATCTAAAAAGTGACTCATGCTTGCGCTCCCATTTGCCTAAAAGGCTACTTTTATTAATGAATATTGTAGTTTCTCTGTCATTTTTAACCATTGGTAAGAAGTAGCAAACACGGCATCTCTTCACTACTTCTTTTGGCTTAGTCGATTTAACACTTGGTATAAGAAGCTTTACGCATATAGAACCAATAGTTCAAAACCAAGCAACTGAT
>JASLDB010000157.1 GCA_030151665.1 Neisseriaceae bacterium | reverse complement strand
TATTTTCAGTATAGAAAGCTTTGAATACACCACAATAGAAAAAATCGGCACTGCTAGAAAAAATCGGCACTTACCAATCCAATAAAATCAATTACTGATTAAAATCAATTCTTTCTTGGTAAGCACTGTGTTCAATCATCTGTAAGAATTTACTGGGTGCATGCACAGCAAATCGCTTAAACTCTCGCAAAAAATGCGATTGATCTGCATAGCCATTGGACAAAGCCAAATGTGTCAAACTAATGTCTTGCTGACTGGTCAGGCGTTGCAATATGTACTGAAAGCGACAAATCAATGCATACATTTTCGGTGATATGCCAAAATGATCGGTGAAATTTTTATTGATATAACGAGAAGAATAACCCGTATAATTTTCTAAATCACGAATGCGAATATCACCATTATTCACCAAGACCAATTGGCTAATCTGCTGACTCAATACTGATTGCCCACGGGACAATCGACTTTGGTAATGTTTCAAAAAATAATCCATTTGTGCCGAAAAATCCTCAGTATTGACAATGCATTCCAATAAGCTATCAGCTTCCGCATCCATCTCTTGCAAAGAAAACTCAGCATCAATAAGGGTTTTGCATTCAGCATCAATAAAACTAGGCACAAAACCAGGTCGAAATCTGGCACCAAAATAGCGTTTCCCTGCTTGAATCTCCACCAGTTTGGCTGTCGTGGTACTGCCACAAACACGCACTTTGGGATTGTCTTTATCACACAAAAATAAAATATCAATACTGGCATCAGGTACAGCGAATGTGAAGCCATCTGATTTATCAGCCACGAAGGAATAAAAATGAGCAATGGGTGAATCGACCAAAGACTGTTGGTAATATTTTTTGCCAGTGCTTAAGACAAAATAGGGTTGAATAGCATGCACACTGAATGCACCCGGATTCATGGGATAAATCATTGTATTTCTCCTAAAAACTGTTATTTCTCTATTTTTTCCTGTTTATTCAGGCTTTTGCTATTGATTTTTTATTTGCAAATATATTAGTAATATTTAACGATTATTTCTTTTATGTCAAGTCATTAGCAATATTATTTTTTAATATTTATGTTATTGTGCTGATTTATTCTATTTTATGGTCTCACTTACCTCGACAATACTGAAAACAATCCCTGTGCACCCAACAAAAAATGAACATGTGATTTCAACCAACATGAAACAGTGCACAATCAAAAAGGAAAATAGAGATGAGCATAGAAGTCGATACAGCGACCTATTACACCGCTACCAAAAAATATGATTTGCACTTCCCAGAGCTAGAAGCCGATATTGATGTAGACATTGTGGTGATTGGCGGTGGTTTCACGGGCATTAATACCTCGTTGGAATTGGCTGAAAATGGCATTAACAATATCGCTGTATTGGAAGCCAAATACTTGGGTTATGGTGGTTCAGGCCGCAATGGTGGTCAAATTATGGCCGGTATTGGGCATGATATTGAGGCACTGGAAAAAGACGTTGGCCCAGACGGGTTAAAAGCATTATTTGAGCTCAGTGACAAAGGGTCTAAAATCATTCAAGAGCGCATTAAAAAATACAATATTGATGCGGATTTTCGCCATGGTTATGCCTATATGTCGTTTAATGGTCGTCAAACCAAAACCTTACAAAAATGGGAAAAAGAATTTAAAACGATTGATACTAGCAATGACATTTACATGGTATCTGGTCGTGATATCAAAACCGTGATTGGCTCAGAAAGCTATGAAAGCGGCTTGGTACACATGGGTGCAGGTCAAGTACACTCATTGAATTTATTGTTGGGTGAAGCCCAAGCATTAAGCAGCCATGGTGCGCAAATTTATGAATTTAGCCCTGCCCTTGAAGTCACTTATGGTGAAAAGATTGTTGTGCGTACAGCCAAAGGCTCAGTTACTGCAAAAAAATTATTGTGGGCTTGTGATAGCTTCCTCAATAAAATGGAACCTACCTTGCACAAGAAAACTATTAACACTTTTGCCTTCCAAATGATGACAGAACCATTGTCAGAAGATTTAATCAATACCATTAGCCCGATTCGTGGTGCTTACAGCGATATCCGCCCTGTGATTGATTATTACCGCATCACCAATGAAAACCGCTTATTATTTGGCAGTGCTACTTATTGGCTTGAACATTTCCCAACAGATTTAAAAGCTTACAATCGTGCCAATATGTTGAAAATATTTCCTTATTTGGACAATATCCACATTGACTTGGCATGGGGTGGACCAATGGCGTGCAGTGCCAATTTATTCCCACAAATTGGCAGTTTACCTGGTCACAATAATGTTTATTACTGCCAAGGTTATTCTGGTTTTGGTGTTACACCCAGTCACATTGTCTGCAAAATACTGGCAGAAGGCATCATGGGTGGCTCAACACGCTATGAATTGTTTACCCGTGTAAAACACAAAGACATTGTGGGCAAAGACCACTTTAGACCATTTTTACTGACTGGAGCCAAGTGCTACCACCAACTATCTGGCTATTTTAATGGCCGCCGCTAATGAAGGATTTGAACATGCAAAAAATTAAACAAAACGTTACTTTAAATGATTTAGACAGCTGGGGCACCGTGGTTGATTTGGGTTCCGAATTGCTTGAAGGCAATGGCAAAGCATACGGCAAATTTACCTTGGGCAACCCAGAATTACCAGTTAGTGGTGGTTATTTTGCTGTCGAAAAAAGTGTATTTCGCATGACTTACCCTTTTTCTGAGCAAGCCACCATTGTTACTGGCAGCATCACATTAACCAATGAAGATACTGGTGAAAAATGGACATTCAACGAAGGTGAAAGTTGGGTTGTTGAAAAAGGCACCAAAGTTTTGTGGGAAGTTCACAGTGATTTCTTTGTAAAACACTACT
>JASLDB010000143.1 GCA_030151665.1 Neisseriaceae bacterium | reverse complement strand
TCACGCTCAAAAAGCAAAAACACCTAAAGCCAAATAATTGACTTTAACAATACTCGCTGTGTCTTATTCTAAAAGCTGCCAAATGGCAGCTTTTATTTTTCAATATGAATGACTCAAAAAATAATCATCCTCATTATCCATATGAAAAGAATAGATATTCCTTTAAAACTTAAGTTTTATTTAAGATTTAAATTGTATATTCAATATCCTAAATCACCACTCCTGACAAAATAAAATGGATAAAAAAACCTTAATCATTGCGGCCTTTCTAGGTAGTTTTGCTTGCATGCTGATTGGCGGTATTTCAGTATGGCTAATCAAAACAGATACCTCAAATAAAGCAAATCAAAAAATCGAAACCTCAACTTTACCTGTGTCAAGCAGCACACTCACAACCAAACTGAATTCAGATGATGCTATTGCAAAGATCAAACAAATAGAACCTACGCTGAACATTGATACAAAAGCACCTGAACTATTGCGGTTTGATGGTCAATTGGCTTATGAAATTATGACTTCAAAAGGTGCGTTTTATGTTGATGCCAATACCGGTATTTTGTTATCTCAACCAACAATAGCAAATCAAAACATGCTGGCTTACAACCAAGCCAAGCAATATGAAGACGATGATGACGATGACGAGCATCATAAAAAAACAAAAAGAAAACATCGGGAGCATGATGATGACTAATCAGAAACCAAAAAGCCATCATCATTTATTATGGCTAAAACTATTTTGTATTGGCTTATCTATCGTTGGTGTTCTATCGGGCTGGATATGGTTGTGGTTCGATAAGCAAGAACAGAAAATGACAGAAGATGAGCCACAACAACAATATACAAATGATGCCAGTCCTTCTTTGAGAGAGGTTTCCTCACAGAATATTAATCATCAAAATATGCTACGCGAGGTTAGTCAATATGACGTACAACCCCGTATTCGTACACAGTCATCTAGGTAGCCATGATCAGTACAACTTTTTATGCCATGGGGTCTTCTATCCAAATATTATTGGATAATGAAACATTGCCTGCCCAGATTGCATTACAACGTGCGAAATCCTACTTTCAGTATTGTGAGCACATATGCAGCCGTTTTATGGAAAATAGTGAATTAAGTCAGCTCAATCGAAATGGTCATGGTTTAGTCAGTCCCATTTTATGGAATATATTACAACAAGCACTTAGATTTTCGAAAAAAAGCAATGGTTTGTTTACACCCACGATCTTACCTGCCCTTTTACAAACAGGTTACTCAAAAGACTTTAATGCCATAAAGCACCAAGTCAATGATAAAAATGGCTTAGAGAATCAAGAGAATGCTTTTATTGTGCCTTGGCAATACATTCAAACCACGGCAAAAAATCGTTATGTGAATTTACACGGTGCAAAATTGGACTTAGGTGGGATTGCAAAGGGTTGGTGTGCACAACAAGTATGCATTCAATTGCAAATTTATGGTCCAGTATTAATCAACGCTGGCGGTGATATCACTAGCCATGGTTCACCCAAAGGCGCTACTGCATGGCTGATAGATTTAATGAACCCACGACCCAGTGCTGCCAATATCAATCAAGTCCATTTTTTGCTACCCAAAAAAGCAGCCGCAACATCTGGAGTCGATTATCGACAATGGCAATACAATGGTAATCAACAAAATCATATTATTGATCCCCGTACTGCCAAACCGACAAGCAGTGACATATTTAGTATCACCATCTTGGCCGATGATATTGTAGAGGCAGAAGTGGTCTGTAAAACACTATTAATTCTAGGCAGCACAGAAGCTAAACAATGGCTAAATTTAACATCACATTTAGAAGCTTGTTGGTTTTTACGAGATGGCTCTTTCTTTCATACCCCTAATTTCCCTAGGTTATCAGAAAATGTCTAAATCTAATTTCTACACGATCATATTCATTATCATCTCCGTATTCTGCGGACTGTATTGTGCCAATCTATGCCTTGAGTTTTTATTGAATAGCATCCTAGATCAAAATTTTTTAAGTGACAGTAGCCATTACTGGCTATTATCTCGATCACTTGGTATTGCATCTTATATTTTATTGTCTGTTAGTACTTTTTTTGGTTTGCTTTTATCCACCAGAGCCGCAAAAGAATTCAACATAACCCCAAAAATAATGGGCTTACATGATTTTTTAGCAAATTTAGGCTTAATTTTAGCCAGTATCCATGCCATTATTTTATTGGGCGATCAATATATTAACCTTGAAATAATGCAAATCCTATTTCCCTTTGCCATTGAACACCAAAACAAACTGGCCTTTGGCTTTGGTCAAATCGCATTTTATCTCTTTTTAGCAATTATTATCAGCTATACATTCAAATCCCATTTAGGCATGACTTACTGGCGTTATTTACACCCAATGGCGTTTCTTGCCTACCTTTTCATCACATTGCACGGGATTTTTGCTGGCAGTGATAGCCAACTCATGGGGATGATTATTCTATACGCTATCATTAATGGCAGTATTTTATTTTTAACCTTATACCGCATGACTGAACTGATTAAAAATAAAATAGCCATATCTCAATGACGCTGATTAAAAAAGTGGAAGAATAATGAATCACACAATGATACCCATAAGTCATGGCTACCAAACCCCAATATGCCTAGTAACCGTTTAATCTAAAAGAGTTTGGGTGCAGTCTTGTCTATTGCTTAAAATCCCACGACAAAAATATGCAATTAAATAGAATTGCACAATTGTATATTTCATCACCATAAAAAAAGCCTGCAATCAATGCAGGCTTTTTTTAATAGATCTATTACATCAACTTGGATAAGAAAATATACAATAATGTACCAATGTAGTTACCGATAATATAACCTACGGTACCCACCACCAAGATTGGACCGACCATGGCTTTCCAACCTTTACTAATTGCCAAAGCTGCTGCTGTTGTTGGGCCACCCACATTGGCATTACATGCCAACAAAATTTCTTCCAAATCAAATTTGAAAACTTTGCCCCAGCCCAATGTCCACAATAAGTTAATCATCATGACAATAATCACAAACACGAATAGCAATGGTGCATTTTGAATAATCATCATAATCGACGCTGGCATGGCGATTACCACGAAGAAAATATAAATACCATAAGTACCCAACTCTTGTGCACCATTTAATTTAGCAAACTGTTTTTTGAACGCCAACAAAGCCAAGAAAGTAAAAGAGGTCAACAATAAATACTTATCGGTAAACAAACCAAAAATAATTTCTTGGATAATACTGCCTTCTGCTGGTGCAAACATGCCTTTTAAAACTGCTGAAGTTTTGAATGAAATCGCTACCAAAAAAGCCGATGCCGCAATCGAAATGGCAATGTCTTTTAAGCCAATGGCTTTCGGTTTCCAATAGCTCTCAGAAGCAGTTTGATTGCCACCTTCTGCCACTGATTTTTCAAAAGCATCAATGTGTGGTGTTTTGTAATGTTTGCGGAAAAAACCCATGCTCGCAATGGCAATCAACATAATGATGTACACAGACATCACCAAATTATCTGCTACTGTGGTTGAAGCCACGATATCTTTAGTCGGTTCATATTTGGCAACCATGGCAGCAAAGTTCACACCACCACCTGTATATGTTGCACCCACCATGGCGCTGACTTTGTCCAATTCTGGGATGTAGTTTTTCAATGCAAAAAATGCCAATACCACCCCCAATACCGTACCAATGGAACTCAATAAGAAGATTGCCAATAATCGGCTACTTTCTTTAAAAATGGCATGAATATCAATTTGAAACAACAACAAAGGAATCGCCAATGGCACGATAAATCCCCAAACAGCATCATAAACAGGAGCATCTTGTGGCACGATACCAAAGTTGGTTGCTGCCAAGCCAATAATCAAAGCAATGACCGCGCCTGATAGTTTGGCTGCCCATTGGTAGCGCTGCTCCATAACAATTGATGCTGTTGCTGCTACTAATAAAAAGGCCCAAAGCCCCATGGTATTATCGACTGCAATCCATGTTTCCATTTTCGTTTTCCTCTTTTCATCCTAAAAAAGTGTGAGATTATAAATGATTTGTGCCTTTTTTATGCACATACTATTTACAATGAATGCTACTGGCTTAATTAATTATTTATTTTTTGAATTTCGGTGGCTGAATAAATGGCATAAGGCTCATTAGAATAATAAGCCCACAGCTGATTACCAAAATCGAAATGCCACCATTCCGTTGGTAAATTGGTAAATCCTGCCAAAGTCATGGCATTGAATAAATAGCGACGATTACGGCGAATTTCTTCATCTTTATTAATATCTTCAAAAGCGGCAGTCCAAGAATCCAATTCAGGACTATCAAAAGCTGTCCCCAAATCCAAGGTTGCACCTGTTCTGATATCAAATAGTGTCAAATCCACTGAGCCACCCGTTAAGTGTGGGCTAGGTGAATCCAAATCTTGGCGAGGTTGCGCCACAAACTGATTTAATAATCGCTCTAATTCAACGGCATTTAATTCAGGGTGGCTTGCCAAAAGCTCTTGCCCCACCAAATCACGCAAGGCAGTTTGGACCTTATAAGGACGCCAGCCATCTAATAAGCGAAAGCCTAAATGTTCTGGCAAAAAGCCCAAGGCTTTTTCTAAACGAGAAACTGTGCCTTGGCGCAACCAAATATCGGGCAAAGCACCATCGATTTTAGCGTCATGGTACATTGAGTGACATTTCAAACGGGTATTTTCCGTTACTTTAACAAGGGCATCATGATTTTCTTGGATGCGGCCTTGCAAAATGTCGACCCAATTTGGCTCATCAAAAGAGGGGATGTGTGTGTGTTGTAACATGTGTATTTTCTATTTCTTAATCTTTTGAAAGATTTATTATGTTGGTCTTTTAAAAACCACTTGTTGTTAATGTTTTCGAACACGAATCAATTTATCATCAATAGCGTGTTTTTACTGCTTTACTGCCGGTAACCATGGTGACTATCCACAGTTACCTTTATCAACTTTAAATATCGAACTGGCCAAAGAAAGCTTGTAATTTGCGGTTATTATCCAATCGCTCCTTCATGCTTTCGCCCAATTCAGATGCCACATTGGTCAAAACCAAGTTCATCAACGACACCATGGGTGTAGTGGAATCCCAAAACTGCCCCGTTTCTGTTTTAAGCATTAATACATCGCCTTGCAAATCACGAGCCCAAGAGCAATAGACATCAGTAATCAAACCAAACTTCATTTTTTGGTTAATCGCCGCTTGGCACAGTTTTTGCGTATTTTTAGCATAGGCACGCATGTCACTTAATAAAATATAAGCATTGTCATGGTCGTGGTTAAATGTTTCTAAAAATGCACCTGAAGCACCATCCACAAAATGCACATTAGGACGCATATATTCCAATAATGATGCAAAGTGGTTCATCAAGCCACGAATAGATTGTAAACCCACAACATAGACTGCATCAGCAGTAGCCAGTTTCTTCACCATGTGCTTGAATGACAATGTATCGCTCAAGGCATGAGCATATTGAATGGCTTCAACTTCCATTTGCAATTTACTTTCCATGCTTTGGGTTTGCTGGCGATGCGCTTCAAAGCGATCTGTCACCAGCCATGGCTTCACTTCACTGTCACGCAATACTGCTTTGATTTCTTCGATGTTCTTATAACCCAAACCTCGAAAGAAACGACCCACAGTCACACCACTCACGGCCACTTTTTGGCTAATGGTTTCTGCCGTTTCATACGGTAAATAGTCAATATTAGCAAGGATATATGTCGCAATCTTTTTAAAGGTTGGCGTCATTCCTGCGTATTCGCTTTCAATAATTTCAACAATTGGGTTTTTAGCCATTTAGCACAGACCTCTTATGTTAGTTTTATAACATTTTAGTTTTTAATTTTACTTTGTCAACTTATATTTTCAATACCCAAATTTCTCTTGAGTGTTAGATATTGCAAAAGCATTAACAAAATACTCCCTTGTTAATTATTCAATAAATAAATAGTCATTATTTATATGAATATTAACAACTTAATTCACACAACACACAGATATGACTATATCATCATAGCAAGCATTCACAAAAGCTTTTCTGCAAATTCAATGTGAATATTTACAAGCGTAGATTCTGCCCAGCAATTCATGTGCATGAATTGCTCAAAGCGCCTTAATATACCGTTAATGCGAATAATAGTCATGTAAATACGCGTGGAAAATAATCTTTTTTACTGTTTTTTTTTTGCCACACAAAGACATTGCAACAAAAACAATATCATGTCATAGAAAT
>JASLDB010000132.1 GCA_030151665.1 Neisseriaceae bacterium | reverse complement strand
ATGATGGCATGCTCAAGGTTTATACCGCAACCAATGAAGCCGCTACGCCTTATCGCTACACTTTGGGTATTTTACCAGGCAACATGAAGCAAACCAAAAACTTCACCCTTTACCAATCCATCTTTAATCGTGCCGAGCCAGATTTTGGTAAATCTGACCAAAACCCCCATGTCTACGGTATTAATGGCGGCATATCCACTCGCCTGACCAATAATGGGCAATTGATCGGCGTTTCTGCATTAGGCCAAGGTGGACAAGGTATTTTTGCATTCAACTTAAGTGGTGTAGATGAAGTCACCCAACAAGCGGTGGGCATGTCTGCCAAACAAACTGAATGGGAAAAAACGGTACCATTGTGGACTTCTGATGATAATGCCACGATGCAAAAAGACATGGGTTATGTTACTGGTGCGCCAATCCTTAGCCTAATTAATCTGTATCGTGATAAAGACAATATCCCAACGTATTCAAATGTTTTTCTGAGCGTTATCAGTAGCAACGGTATCCAGAACACAGCTGAAGACAATAGACTCTCTATTATCAATGCCGTTGGTAAGAATTTTGGTGAAAAAGGAAGCATCAATTATGAAGCAGGACAACTCATCAAACAAATCATGATTAATCCGACAATAACCAAAAATCCAAAAAATGAAAACAAAGTATACAGTGGTTTTACTTCCCCTATGCCGGTTGATTTGGATCTAGATGGTATCGCAGATGTTGCTTATATGGGTACTAGAGAGGGTGATGTCTACCGTTTAGATATGCGCTATGCCTCGCCAGATGATTGGAAACTGCTAAAAGTCTTTAGTGGAAACCCTGACTTACCCATCAGCCTCACTCCCACAATAGGGCGTGTCCAGAATAATCCCCAAAGTTCGTCTGCTCGCATGGTGGCATTTTCGACAGGCAGTACATTATTTGGCCAAGATATCTTCAATGATACGCGACAAAAAATTGTCGCCTTTCAAGATGATATGTCCCAAGACCCTACTCCAGTGACTTATGAAGATTTGCGACAAAATACAACGCAAGAAAAAGAATATGGCAGCATTGCTGGCGTTTCATCCAATGTTTTAATTCGCAATATCATTGTCGATGAATCAAAAAAAATGTCAGAGTATAAAGGCTGGTCATTGACCCTACCGACTCAGTTTGTTAACAACACATTCAAAGGAAAGGAGCAAGGCAATATGGGTATGAGCATTGAAGGTCAAAGTCTTATTCTCACCACTAACTCTTTGAAAATTGATTCATTTGCAGCACCAACAAATAATCAGGATCAAGAGAAGCCCAAGCCCGTTGTTTGCTTTAGAGACCTAACAGCCAAAGGTGGTTCGTTTATGGTTCTCAACATGAGAAATGGTGGTCTACCAACCACAAGGGATATCCACTTAACAACCAACACATCTCCCCAAAAAATGGTAGCCGGATTTGTAACCAACGACATCACATCTCCTGCTCTTGCTATTAGCAAGAAAAAACGATATGCAACCAATGATAATGGTGCGTATAACCTATACAACGAGCTTGCTGATGCAAAAAACCAAAAGGTTCTTCCCCACCTTCGCCGTGGCAATTCCATGTTCACCAAATTAAAAGCTGGTGAACCACCTCGAACCCTGGTTTCACAAGAAGTAGCATGCCAAGATCAAAATCATGGTGCTGCATTAAGCGTTGGCAATACCAATATTACCGTTAAATTAGAACAAGACTGTAGCCTGCAAAAAAAATTAGCTAGGCTTTCATGGCACGAAATTTAAAGTGGGTTAAATATTCATCATTTTAACCAAATCAACTTTGTAAGTCGTCAATAACGATATAGATGAACCAGTCAGCTAGTGTTAAGCTGGCTGGTTTATATCGTCAAATTCAAGTATGCCGTACAACCCAATCATAAAAGCCTAAGCTGAACTCAAACTTAATGATTGAATCATACTCTTTTATCAAAATAGCTTTCCTACCTAGCCAAGACTTGAGACCATGAATCAATACAAAAATTAAACACTTAATTTACCCGAAAGTCATTAATAAATACCGCTTATATAATTACATTGTCATTAAATTTTATGTAATATATTGTTAATACTGTTCCATATTATGCATAGGTTAATTAGGTGTTCTGCGATGAAAAATATAAAACAATTCAGGTTAAGTAGGTTGAGCTTAAGTACATATTTATTGACTATTTCGATGTTAGCTGATGCGGCATTCTTAACAAGTCCATATCCTGATGCACCGTATCACTTGGTGGGTGAGATTAAAACTATTGTCGGAGATGGTGCAAAACCCAATGTAGTTGTTTTGTACGATAACTCTGCTAGTATGAAATATGTAGCACCTGGTTACCCTAAAAAATCCAAGGTTATTTATGAAAGTGATTATCCAATAAATAGAAATAGGGCTACTCGCAAATTAATTCGCCAATTTAATATTTTAGAGCCAGCCAACACTGCAGGTACATATTATACAGATGCTCAGGGTAATCAGCAGTATGAACCCAGTTGGAAAGTATGGGAGGTAAAGGAAGTTAAGGATTTCAATAAAGAGGAGGCTAGGAAAGCCAGAAGAGACAAAAAATACAAACAACGTGAACGAGAAATGGTTGATGAAAAACTGACAAAAAGTAGACATCAAGTGGTTATTCAAGGGTTGGCTGAGGTAACAGCAAAATACCATGATAGGGCTCGTTGGACTATTTGGCCATTGAATGAGGAAGGTAAATTTAACAAAATCAAGAAGGGTACCCCTGGTTTTTTAATGATGCCAGATGATTATTATGAGACTCAATCACTTTATGGTGCATTTTTAGGTTTGACTCAAATAGAATTAGGTGGTACTTCAAAGGTCTTAAAAGAGTATTTAGATGAAGTGGTCCCTTTTTTACAGGAAAAAATGGCTTTTCGTTGCCAAAAAAACCATGTCATTGTAATTACAGATGGCGAAACTTATGGTTCTCCTAATTATAGGAATGACAGTGAATTAAAAAGATTACTTGGTGTTGAAAGTGGATTGATACCTGCAGATAACTTGAAGTTAGCACAATTGATTGGCTCATCTTTAGCGAAAAGAGACTTGATTGGTGACGCAATTAATGTATTTGATGCAAAAAACAAACCTAAATATACCCTACGTTTTGACCAGGCTGGCCATAGATTTGATGGTGTTCAAACGATAGAAACACATACTATTGGTGTTGGTAAGGCAATGGAAGAGAAAGGAGAAAAATCAAAAGCTAGATTAATCTTAGACGGATTGGCTACTTCAGGACAAGCATATGCCCTTGTTTCCAATGAACGTGATGAATTTAAAGATGTTTTTGAGAAAATTGTTGGTAACTTTCAAGCATCTGTGAGTACAAGTTACTTTGATGCCAATACTTCAAGTCCTGAAATTCTAAGTCAAGCTACAGGCAATGCAGTGGCATCCACAAGTATTGATACAAAATCTTGGAGCAGTGAAATAAAATTTTTTAATGTGGATAAGAATGGAAATGTTGACAAATCTACAACATTTTATCCAAATTATGCACCAAGAAAATTAATGGTCAGTTATTTGGCTCCTGATGGTTCAACAAAATATAATTTTAGTACCGATGCCAATTTACCATTACATAATAGCTTTTTTGGTATATTTGCTTCCTCTAATGAATGGAAAGACGCATTGTTACCATGGTTTGCTCGTTCAAAAAGTGATGAAGAGATTCAGCGTATTGGTGGAGAAAAATATAGAATTCGTAATACGGCAGAAAAAGGAATTGTAAAAAACACAAGGCATTTAGGTGATATTTTAGACAGCCCTTTAGTAGAGCAACAATCAACAGCATCAAATAATAGCTATTTGGTAACTGCTGCAAATGATGGTTTATTGTATGTATATAAGCACAACAAAGGGGAAGATGCGACAAAATATGACTTATTATTTAATTATTTACCTTTATCTATGCAACGAGAAAGTAATACAGATAGTGATACTGTGGCACATTATTTACAAGTTGTATCGAATAAAGCATATGGTAATTCAATTATAACAGAGGGTTCAAAGACTGCAGAGCAAAAAGAAGCAGAAGACAAGTATAAGCACATCAGATTATTCAATGGTGGGATATCTACTAGAGAAATTGTTACTGCTGGTAAGCATCGCAAACAAACCATTGCGGCTAGCAGTTTAGGACAAGGTGGTCGAGGAGCATTCGCACTGAGTTTGGCTGGTCATAATTTATCTGATGGTAAAGTGACAGGATTGGAGCAAGAGCATGAAAGTTGGAGAAAATCGGTTCCACTTTTGGAAACAGATAAGGGAGTTACTAATAAATTAGGATATACAGTTAGTACACCTCAAATTGCACGAGTAAGCTTAAGTCCAAATGGGTCAACAGAGAGTCCAGATCGCGATGCTTATACTTATTATGCCATGGTTTTGTCTAGTGGTTTTGATTACAAAACAGACTTTGTAAAAGGTATCACACCAAAAAGTAATGCTGCTCTTTATATATACGATTTAGTGGGCACTGATGTGGGGTTAAATCCCAACGCAAGCAATAATGACATTGATGAAATTACGAAAAACCAAGGTAAATTAATTAGAAAAATTGAAGTATCCAATGCTACTGGTGGTTTGGCTTCACCTATTTTGGTTGACACAGATCTTGATGGTATTGCCGATGTTGCCTATGCAGGTGATTATGGCGGCAGTATGTACCGTTTTGATTTGCGAGGTGGTAAGCCTGAGTTATGGAGTGTGACCAAAATTTTTAGCGGCAATATTGATAAGCCTATTACTGCTGCACCTGTTGTGATGCGACAAAGTCCAAAGAAAGAAGATAATGGTAAAGTAATCGTAATGTTTGGTACTGGTAGCGAATTGTATGCTAAAGATTATATAAAAACCAACATTCAAAGTATGTATGGTATTTATGATGATATTAATGAATATATCTCTGATATTGATTTAGGTACCTCAACAAGTAGTGACGCCTCACAAAGTGAAAATACGCCCGAGACAGGCAGTTCAGATGCTTCAGGTAGCGAATCTGTTCATGTTTTACGCCCATTGTCTGATCAATCTTCAGGCAATGAATTATTGGTTCAAACTATTGATACAGAAGAAACTTATAGGGTAGTAAGTAATAACCCGTTCAAAAAAGGACAGCATAGAGGTTGGCGTTTAGACTTGGTGAAAAAAAATGGGCGAGCAATTGGTGAGCGTGTTACTTGGCAGCCGACACTGCATTATAATACCGTTATTTTTACAACCAAAACGTATGCTCAATTAAAAAACCAAGAAACACTAGATCCTTGTGCACAATCAAGAACAGGTGTACGCAATGTATCTCCTGGTTGGGTAATGACATTAAATGCAGAAAATGGTGGTGCTTTAACCAAGGAGAACGCTCGAGTTGATTTTGATGGAAAAGGAACGATCTATAACGGTATACGTTTTCGGGCCTTTGTGAATTATACCATTCTCTATACAAATCAAAATATGCATAATTTATCTCGTAATCAAGATGGTATGTATCTTAACTCAGGTAGTGATGCCGATATTTTGAAAGATACAACTCCAGATCATCAAGCATACAAAACCTGTGGTACGGTTAAAGATAATATTATTATGCGTGATTATGATGGTGTATTTGTAACCAATAAGTTATTGCCACCACAATGTAAAAATTCTCATTCACTTAAACGCTTGTCATGGCGAGATTTAACAAATTAATCTACTCAAAAAATAGCGCTTGTAGATGTTTTGTGTAAAGGGCTTTTTACAATTAAAAGTGATTATTCAATTTTTAACAAAGTGAATCATGAATCTATTTATGGGATAATGTTAGCTTTAATTTATTCGTGTAGCCGTGCTCAATAAATTTATTGAGCTTGGTATGCCCAATACTCAAGTTGTGTCTTAAATAAATGGGAAAGGGCTTGTTGCACCATTAAATTTATTTATGCAACAAAGCCTTTTCTACTTAAAAAAGCCAGCTGAAAAGCTGGCTTTTTAATTCACATTGATGCAAGCAAGATTACAACTGCAAATACGAAGACTGTTTTAAACCATGACAGAATGTTGCAAAATAATTCTTATGCTCTTCATCACTTAACTTCGCATAGCGTATTTTTTGCTCATATTGATTTAATACATCATTGGCAGATAAATGCACATAACGCAACATGTCCTCAATTGTGTCACGCATTTCCAAGCCTCGGCTTTCCACCTGACCATCATCATTGACAAAAACATTCACCGAATCGGTATCCCCAAATAAATTATGCATATCCCCTAAAATTTCTTGGTAAGCACCAACAAGAAAAACACCCAATAAATAGGGTTCTTTTTCATTCAGTGCATGAACAGGCATATTGCTTTCAATACTTTGAGAATCAACATATTGTGAAACCTTACCATCTGAGTCACAAGTTAAATCTTGCAATACTGCACGGCGAGCAGGCTCCTCATCTAAGCGATGCAAGGGCATGATGGGAAGCACTTGGTTAATCGCCCAAGTATCTGGTAGGCTTTGGAAAACAGAAAAATTACAAAAATATTTATCAGCTAATCGATCCACCAATTCATCGTAAACTTGTCGTTGAGAACGATGTGAAGCATGCAGTTGTTTTTGCAATCGTTGATACAATACCGAAGAAACTTGTTCTGCTATGGCTTTTTCTGCCAATCCAATTTTACCTTCCAAGTACAACATGGTCACTTCACCGATAAAATGAGTCACTCGGTAATATACTTCCGTCACCATTTCTGAATCGTTGCTACCAAGAAAATCAAACAAGCGACGAGTTGGGAAAGAAAAGCTTTCAATTTCATTGGCACTTAATTGTGGAATACTCGTTGGTAAAGCCTCTGTTTCTGTAACATTCATCACCAAAACAGCATGGTGAGCCGTCATGGCTCGACCTGATTCAGAAAAAATATTGGGATGTGGTATCTCATTTTCATCACAATATTCTTGTAACATACTGACAATAATATGGGCATATTCATTCATGGAATAATTAATGGAACTCGAATTACGAGATTTTGTACCATCATAATCCACACCCAAACCACCACCCACATCAATGTGGCTCAATGGCATGCCCATGGCTCGTAGTTCAGCAAAAAAACGCAATGCCTCACGAAAACCTAGGCGATAATCATTTAAATTGGCAATTTGCGAACCCATGTGAAAATGCATTAATTTTACTGAGTCGGTTAGACCCGCTTGAATTAATTTCTGTGTAACAGACAACAATTGACTGGCAGACAAACCAAATTTGCCCTTATCACCACCTGTATCTGCCCATTTACTAGATGCCAAAGAAGATAAACGAACACGCAAACCTAAATTAGCTTGCACCCCCATTTTTTGAGACTCTTCAA
>JASLDB010000121.1 GCA_030151665.1 Neisseriaceae bacterium | reverse complement strand
CCATCCAAACTAGCGGCAATCTTGACTTTCACAAAAGGGCGATTGCGTTCAATACGAGACAAAAATCCACGGTTAAGTTCCCGAGCTTGGTTTTCACATAGCCCTGTGTGGACAGTGATGCCTGCATTTTCAAGCATGCGTACACCATTGCCCGCCACTTGTGGATTGGGATCGACCATGGCCAGATAAACACACTGAATACCAGCATCAATTAAAGCTTGAGCACAAGGTGGGGTGCGACCATAATGCGAGCAAGGCTCTAATGTGACATAAGCCGTTGCTCCTTGTGCTAAAACACCTGCTTGTTGTAAAGCATGGACTTCGGCATGGCCAAATCCTGCTTTAACATGAAAGCCTTCACCAACAATTTGTTCACCTTGGCAAATCACACAGCCCACTCGAGGATTGGGGCTGGTGCTTTGCTTGGCCATGGCTGCTAGTGACAAAGCACGCTGCATCATGGCAGTATGAAAATCCATCATTATTTAACGCTAACACCTGCGATTCGGCTGGCTAATTCACTGGCTGAATCGGTTTCACTCATGGCACACGTTAGTAAAATATCACCATTCACCACATTGGCGATACAGGCTTCATTGGTGATGTGTTCACCTTCACCTGCACTGAATGTATAACTGATGGAGCTGTCTTTGGCTGGGCTTACCGCAAGATTACTTAAACTGCTATCAGCTTTTAATGTGCTTTCTAAATTGGCCAAATAAGTGGCAGCATCTTTTTTTACTTTGCCATCATTTAAGGCAAAAATGGTGACATCTTGGCCAATATCTTGTTGTAGCAAAGTAATTTTTTCAGCAGGAATGCCAGGCAATAAAGTAGCAGAATTGACCATGGCATCTGCAAACTCGCCATTTACCGTCAAGCTAACACGACTGTCGCTACTGGTTAAGCTTTGTTGTGGTGCTGCTGCGGGTGCAATCACTTCTGATGAAGCTGGTGAAGCATTGTTAATGCTAGCATCATCAACAGATGAGGCTGCTTTGTCTTGGCAGGCACTCAATGCCAATGTAGCGGTTAAAATGGCAGTTAAGTAAAAATTTTTATTCATGTTATTCAACCAATAGGGGTTAGAAAGGGTTTTTACAATTTGTCAATTTTTGACATGGTGGCAATGATTTGGATAAATTCCGAAACATCACTAAAACTACGGTATACAGAGGCAAACCGCACATAGGCGACATCATCAATATTGGCCAATTCGGCCATGGCCATCTCGCCGACCAGTGTGGTTTTGACTTCTCGTTCACCCAATAGGCGCAATCTGTGTTTAATGGCATTGACAGCAATGTCCACCACATCTACATCCACAGGGCGTTTGTGTAAGGCTCGTTCTAAACTGGTTCGCAGTTTTTGCTCATCAAAACTGGTGCGCTCACCCGTGCTTTTTAAAATTTGTGGCATGCGGATTTCGGCAGTTTCAAAGGTATTAAAACGCTTTTGACAAGCCAAGCATCGACGACGACGACGAATGCTATTGTTTTCCTCAACAACCCGAGAATCCAGCACTTGTGTTTCATCATGTTGGCAAAAAGGGCATTTCATGTAATGGTAAACTTTCAGCTGAGGGACAAAGCCTTATTCTAGCAATAAATACAAGTGCTGAATATCTTTATGCCAGATATTCGGGATTTGATTATTATCAAATGTAAAAAAACACACAAAAAAGGTTGTTATTGGTGGGTATAAATTGTGGATATCCAAGTTAGTTAATTGAAATTTAATCAATAAATAAATCTGATTAAAAAATAAGCAATAGTAGAAATGCATAGGAAAACGGTGGATTGCTGAATAATGTGGTGTCAAGCATCAAATACTACACCAATCAAGCGGATGGTTATTTGGATAACTTGTGGATAATCATCGTAACATATTAAATCAATAGGTAAAAATAGGGTTGATTAAAAATTAATCAATGTGTGATATGTGCCTTAAATCATGCTATTTAAAGGGAATGATAGAGCCAATTTTGCTGGTTTATCGATTCACATCTAAACATGAATCTGGTGTTTAGCGTATTAACATGACTTTTACCTGCAAAGCTTGGGTGAGTAATGGGATAAGTTGTGGATAGTGTATTTAGTGATTTGAATAATAAGGATAAAATATATATGATTAAAAAATAAGCAGATTTAGGGTATTTTGAAAAATATTGATAATCAGCAAGGTTTAGACTGTTTATTATTCATGTCGATGATGAATAATACTGTTGCACCATTCGTTTGTGGTGATTAATCCAAACCAACGGGTCGTTAAAATACAAATAGGTTAGTCATCGCAAAGCATGCACACATCCCATGGGATGTGTATGAGGATAATGTGTGGGTAAGTAATCTAATTTATTGATATAACAGTAAAAACAAAAAATGATTAAAAATTAGACAACAGAGCTTGCTGCCGCACCCACAGCCCGTGCCATGGCCAAAGCATCTTCGATACTCATTAACTGACAAGGTTCGGGACAATCTCGAGCAATGATATTGCCTTCTTGAAACATTAATAACTCATTTTGTGCCAGTTGTACCCAATTTTCATTACAAGTTAGTGGTAATGTTGCAATCACAGCAACACGGTCATTGGGTGTGGTTTCTTTAGCAAAGTCGATATTGACATCATCATCCAATAGCTGTGCCTCACCAAAAGGTGCTTGGCGCACAATATAATGCAATAAGGTGCTGGCATGTGCCATCATCCATTGGCCATTGGATAAGATAAAATTAAAAATACCTGCTTGGCGAATATATTGTGTTAATTGTAAAATTTCTGCAAACAATGCTTCTTGACTGGGCTTCTCTGGAAATTTTTGGCGCAAAGACTCCAATATATAGCAAAAAGCTTGCTCAGAGTCGGTAGAGCCAACAGGACGATAATATTGATGGGTATTGTCTTGAAACAAGACATCAGGGTCTTGCAAATGACCATTGTGAGCAAATAGCCAGTACTCACCCCATAGCTCACGCATAAATGGATGGGTATTGGCCAAAGACACTTGTCCTTGAGTGGCTTTGCGAATGTGCGCCACCACATTTTTTGATTTGATTTGATAACTTTTAATGAGGTCAGCAACAGGAGACGATGCGCTGGCATGGTCATCTTGGTAAATGCGCACACCTTTGCCTTCAAAAAAAGCGATACCAAAACCATCAGCATGTACATCAGTCATGCCCCCTCGGCGGCGGAAACCTTCAAAGGAAAAAACAATATCGGTGGGGGTGTTGCAATTCATTCCCAATAATTGGCACATTCTTTTGCTCCGGTGCTTTAAAAATCAACAAACAGACCTCATTATAATGAGTATATGAAGATAAAACCAATGACAAAGTTCTAAATTTTTTTTGGTTTTGCACAGATTTAATTGAAGGATACCCCATGATAAGCACTTCTACCAACGTCAACGCTCGTATGCGTTTTTTATTTGATCAAGTGCCAGTACGCGGCATTCATATTCGCCTTGATGAGGTTTGGCAGCACATTCGCGGTCAAAAAAACTATCCAAAAGCGATTGAAAATGCTTTGGGGCAATTGTTGGCTGCAGGTGTTTTATTGGCCAGTAATCTGAAATTTGAAGGGGACTTGATTTTACAAGTACAAGGCAAGGGTATTTTGAAAATGTTGGTGGTAGAGGCATCTAGCGAACAGACTTGTCGTGCCACTGCTCGCTGGGATGAAAATGCTCAAGTTGATGATGACATGAGTTTGCAATCTTTATTGGGTGAAGGCGGTGTATTTGTCATGACCATTCAAGCCAAAGATGCTGATCCATGGCAAGGTGTGGTGGCTTTGGAAGGGGATAGCATTGCCGATATGTTGATGCGCTATATGCAGCAATCTGAGCAATTGGACACCTTTATTCGTTTGGTTGCAGATGAAAACACCAGCAGTGGTTTATTGATTCAGCGTTTACCTGAGGAAAATGTCGAAGAAGACGCATGGCAAACCATTAGCGCTTTGGCTGAAACCACGAGCAATGAAGAGTTATTGCAACTGCAAGCTGAAGAGATGTTGTATCGCTTATTTCATGAATACCCATTGCGTGTTTTTGAGGCAGAAAACATTGAGTTTGCCTGTACATGTTCTCATGAAAAAGTGAGCAATATGTTGTTATTATTAGGTGGTGAAGAAATTGGCAATATTTTGGCAGAAGAAGGCAGTGTGGAAATTAATTGCGATTTTTGCCAGCAAAAATATGTTTTTGATGAAGA
>JASLDB010000105.1 GCA_030151665.1 Neisseriaceae bacterium | reverse complement strand
GCAATTGACTCCAGCGTTGACAAATTGCACTTTGCCGATCAATTGCAGCTTTTTGATTGTGAATCTTAGCAAGGTTTTGGGCATTTTCATTTAAGCGAAACTCAAGGTGATTCACAGCTTGCTGTTGCTCTTCGTGTTGTTTTTCCAATGGAGAAAACGCTACGAGCAATTGTTCAAGCGATTGCTCGCTAAGATTTTTTGCCAACTCCACTGCCAAAGCATCTTCGCGATCTTGCTGCTTAGACTGAAGTTCAACACCTTCTATCGACAGGGCATTGGCTTTCGCTTGCCATTGGCTTTGTACTTGCTCATCCAATCTGGCGGCTAGAAATTCAGCTTCATTGGCAAATTGTTGTGCCAATAATGCTTTGGTAAATTGTTCTTTTAATTGAGCCAATTCATGCTGCCTATTTTCAATGCGCACACTCAATGCTTGAATACTCTCATCCAAAATACGTTGCGTCTGGACACATTGGTTGTACCATTCATGCGCTTGTTTTTCTGCTTTTTCTGCTTGTTCAATGTTTTTGACAGATTCTTGTTCTGCATCATCCACATTCTTTTGGCCAAATTCTTGTTGGCGTTGATTGGTTAAAGCACGATAAACCGATTCCAATGCAGGTTGTTGGTTTTGTTTATTTTGCCAATCTTCTTGTTTGGTTTGGATAA
The DNA here is from genome assembly GCA_030151665.1 of Neisseriaceae bacterium. GTDB lineage: Bacteria > Pseudomonadota > Gammaproteobacteria > Burkholderiales > Neisseriaceae > JASLFS01. Next base: position 5,963 of record JASLDB010000105.1, on the reverse strand, counting down.
CCGCTTGAACACTTTTCAACTGACTTTCTAAATCACGCAAGGCATGGGTGAGGTTTACCGCTTTATCTTGATGAAGATTCCACTGCTGCAAGCGATTTTGCAATTGCACCAATAATGGTTCTGCTTCGGAAATAGCAGGGATATTTAATGCCAATAAAGCTTGTTCTAGGCTTTGTTTTTGCTGTTGCCATTCAGATTGTAAACCTTGTAAATCTTGAGTCAATGTTTCGTGTGCTTGCTTTTGCTGATTCAAGTACAAAACAAATTGTTTTTCACCCTCTTCTAATCGCAACAATTTTTGCTGTGCCTTCTCAACATCATGCAAGATTGCCTGCACTTTTTTATCTAATGTCTCAGCGGCTTCCAGTAGGATTTGCAATTGTGCCAGTCGAATATCCAAGGCATCCATCTTGGGCACATTGCCTTGGGCATAAGGGTGATCATGTGATCCACAAACAGGGCAAGCCACACCATCCATGAGTCTTTCGCGTTCTGCTTCATAGCTTGCTATTTTTTGCACCAAACCTTTTTGCACCAGTAAATGTTCTTTTTCTGCTTGGTATTCACGCAATAATTTGCCATCCAACACCGCCATCAATTGTGTTTTTTGTTCTTCATGGTGTGCTTGGTGTTGCTGAATCGACAATCGCGCTTGGGCGATATCAATCATCGCTTTATCACATTGTTCTTGTGCTTGCTGCAAAGACGCTTGGTTCATGACCAATTTGGCTTGGGTCTTAGCAATGTTGTTTTCTTGCTTGGATAATTGTGCCAAGCTAGCAGTTAATGCACTCAAATTACCCACCAACCATTCATCAGCCTCATGTGTTTTTAAATAATCTTGCACTTGTGTGGCTTGCGTTTGTTGCGTGGTAATTTGGTTAATCATTTGTTCTTGTTCAACGACCAAACTGGCAATATGGGCTTGGTCAGCATCACATGCTTGCTTTAATACCTCAATAGCATGGGCTTGGTGTTCAATCTTGGCATCCCATAATCTAACTTGTTGCCAAATGGGCAAGGATATTGAATGCTGTTGTTTTAAAGCTTCGAGTTTGTGACTAGCCTGTTGGTAAAGTGCTTGTTGCTGTGTCACTTTGGCTATGGCTTCGGCTTGTTTGGCTTCTTCTTCTAATCGCTTGGCGCTGTCTTGATTTTGCGCCGATTCGGTCAATAAGCAAGCCTTGTAATCTGCTGCCAACACCGCTGCACGATTGGCCGCAGCTAAAGATTGTAATTGTGGCTGAAAGGATGCAAGTGCGGTATCGTATTGGGCCTTGGCAACATGAATATCGGCAATTTCTGCTTTGATTTTGTTGATATTTTCCCACCAAAAAATCGCAGATCGAGTGTCCTGAACTTGGATTTTGGTCGTTTTAAGCAAGGTTTGTTTGTCTTGTAGCAACTGTGTTAAGTCGCTTTCTTCTTCTGGCGTCAATACTTGAATGCCATTAACACCAGCCAATAGCAAATCCAATGCTGCTTTTTCATCTTTGTTTTGTTCATGCACCCGTTTGGAAATATCGGTGTAAATCTCAGTGCCGGTGATTTGCTCTAGTATTTCGGATTTATCGCCAATATTGGACTTTAAAAAGCTGTCAAAATGACCTTGAGCCAACAGAACGGATCGCTTAAAGCGATCAAAATTCATGCCTGTTTTGGCTTCAATAATGCCAATAACCTTGCTTTTTTTGTCCTCGATAATGTTGCCCGTTTTCTCCTCGCCAATTTCATGCTTGGTGTCTTGCAACTTTCCATCAACCGATGATTTGGCTCGGCGCTGTGCCCAGTGGCAACGGTATTGTCCCGCTTGAGATTCAAACAACACTTCAGCATAACACTCACCCGTTTGTCGCGACATGATTTCATTGCTGCTTTGGGTAATTCGCCCCAATCTTGGTGTCTCACCATACAAAGCCAGACAAATCGCATCCAGAATCGTCGATTTGCCTGCCCCTGTTGGGCCTGTGAGCGCAAAAATACCATGGTCGATATAATCGGGATGTGTAAAATCAATCCGCCACTCACCTTGTAATGAGTTGAGATTTTTAAAACGCAATTCTAATATTTTCATGTTCTTGTCTCACGATTAATCTTCGCTGTCTTGAAGAGACTGCATCACTTCATGGTATGTTGCCAAAAGGGCTGGGCGTTCTTCGGCAGTGATATCATACGTATCAAGGTAGCGCACAAATACTTCTTCAGGGTTTAAATCATCCAGACCTTCATCATCCACCATGATGCCAGTCACCCGATCTATTAACCGCTTATTCTTAATCCTGAGTATTCTCATGTCAGTGTTATCAACTGCTTCTTCTAACAATTGTCGCAAGTCGCTAACAATCTTTTCCCCTGTGTATTCAATCTCTAGCCATGCTTGGCTATGGGCAAAACGCAATGTTTGCAAGGTATCTAAAATGTGCTCCAAAGTACCTGTCACCCTCAGTAATTCTTGAAACTTGGGCACAGCAATGGTGCTGATGTGAGGATTTTTCTCAATAAAATCCACCAATACCACTTGCTTATTTTGTTTGGCTTCACCATAACCCATGGCAATGGGTGAACCTGAATAACGCAAATGTTCAGCTCCACCAACTTGTTGTGGTACGTGCAGGTGCCCCAATGCCAAATAATCAATGGATGGCGGAAAAGTCTCTCGCCCCACATGCGCCAATGTTCCGACATACAGTTCACGCACCCCGTCACCATCAATCGTTTGCCCACCAGCCGTGAACAAATGCCCCATGGCAATAATCGGTATATTGGCAAAACCTTGCTGGCTCAATGTGGCTTGTTGATTTTCGGCAATGGCACACACTTGGGCATAATGTTTTTTTAAACCCGCAATCATTTTTTGGTTCTTGTCATCCAAGCCTTCACCCGCTTCCATGGTTCTCAAATCGCGATCACGCAAATAAGGCACAGCACAAACGATTGCTTCAGGTTGGGTTGGGTTGTGTAAGACAATGACTTCATCAGACAAATCATCACTAACCGCACCCACAACATGAACATGTAGCGCGGCTAACAATGCTTTTGGGGCACTCAAAAAAGAAGGGGAATCATGATTGCCTGCAATGATAACAATGTGACGACAGCAAGTTTGTGAAACATCATAAAGAAACTGATAGTAAAGCGCTTGTGCCCGATTGCTCGGTGTACTGGTATCAAAAACATCACCAGCAACCAATAATACATCAACACCTTGCTCTGTAATGGTCGCCACCAACCACGCCAAAAAAGCCTCAAACTCTTCATAGCGTTTCTGACCATACAATGTTCGACCCAAATGCCAATCCGATGTGTGCAATACTTTCATGCGATTTTTCTTTCAGCTTCAAACAAGATAACAACCAAGATGATATCAAATTTAGACACCATCAATACAAGCTTATCTGGTTAAACCTAACGCTTTAGCCATGGATTTGGTGTTACACCATTGCATCAGCCAGATTTAAAATCAATGCCTTCCTCGTATGATTTCAATCATACTCAGTACCAATGGCATAAAAAAAGCCAATAGACTGGCTATTGGCTGTGATCAAACGCATTGAGCAACAATTAGAACTTGTATGCTACCGTTGCTTTAACATTGCGGCCTTTTTCAGACTGGCCTTTGGATGTATTCAAATAATAAGAATGATCGTTGTATTGTTTGTTAAATACATTGTCGACGCCAAAAACAAAATCAGCCCCTTTAAATGTACCTGTTTTTGGTGTCCAAGCCACATAGATATCGCTCACACCATAACCACGTTTTTGCACATCCACCATTGGCATTGCACCACGGCCATCATAACCATAGGATGATTTATTGCGAATAAAACGGCTATTCCAACCCAATTCTAGGCTTTGATCAACAAAAGAATAACTCACACCCAAAGTATAGGTATCACCGATAGAGGGTTCAAACTCTGCGCCTTCAACAAAAACATCATTGCCTTGGGTAATTTTATTGCTTACTTTTGAAACACCTAAATGGGCTTTAAATCCTTCATAGCGATAATTCATGGCCAGTTCAGCACCACGCAAACGCGCTTTAGGGATATTGTCCAATTTTCGAGCGGCCAATACTGTTACAAAATCTTTGTATTGGGTATTGAAAAGTTTGGCAGTGGCACTAAAACGGTCTTCGTTAGCCAATAAATTACTCAAAGAACCCGTTACACCAATTTCGGTGTTATAACCAGTTGTGGCTTTTAGATTATTGTTGTTATACGAATAACCCATGCCCAAATCCTTGCCAGATGGACCACGGAATAATTCTGTGTAATTGGCAAATGCGGCAAAATTGGGGGTGAAATCATAACGCAAACCCAATGCTTTTGAGAACTTGGTATATGTTTTGTCAAAAGCATTCATGTCACGACCCAATTTGCCATTTATGGTGTCATAGCGATAGCGATCCCAACGAATACCCGGGGTAATTGTAAAATTATCAATGCGAATCTGATCTTCTAGGTATAACGAAGTCGATTTACCACGCTCTAATTGGGCATGGTTATAACTGGCATTGTCAATGGATGCTTTGCTGTCATAGTACTCCAAACCAGCAATCAAACGGTGTGCTAAAGCACCCGTTTCAAAAGCAGATTCGTTACGCAACTTCACACCTTGGGTTTTCACAATGGTATCTGTACCACCGCTACTGCCATCAATGGATTTTTGGTGTGTTGACGTTTGCTGTGTCGAGTAGACATTGGCTTTAAAATCAATAAGATTATTATCAACAGGGGTGTAACCATAACTTAATGAATAAGTCTCACGATCCATTTCGTATTTACGTTGATCCCCTGCATTCACATCTTGACCAAAGTTTAAACGGGTATTGGTTTCTGCTGTGTTGCGATATTTTTCAGCTGATAGACGAACATATTGTTCATCCGTAATATCAAACTTGGCTTTGAGTAAATAGTTCAACAAATAACCATCATTGGGGATTTTCTCACCATTACCGCTTTTGTAATAATCCATGTTGCGGTGGTTAACATATGCCAACAAATCTAATTTATCCGCAGCACGACCATACAATGCCAAAGACTTTTGAAATTCTTTGCCATTGCTAGCATAACCCAATTTTGCTTTGCCACCAAAGGTTTGATTTTCTGCCAGTAAATCGCTGGCATCGGCGGTTTCAAAGTTCATTGCACCACCCAATGCACCTGCATCATAGGTAATGCTATTACTACCAACATTGATATTCACCCGTTTTAATAGCTCAGGATCCAAACCATAACTGCCTGCGTGATGAAAATGGTAGCCTTCTTGGCGAGCACCATCAATGGTGACATTGATAAATTGATCTTCCAACCCACGGATTTTAAAGCGTTGCCCCAAAGCACTCGGATGCCCAACTTGCACACCAGCAACATCACGCAAAATATCACCCATGCTTTGTGGTTGGCGCACCAAAATTTTATCTGCACCCACAGATTCTTTTTGGCCACCCAATCGATTGGCGGTCACTTCAACAGTTCCCAAATCCACTGTTTCTTCTTTCACTTCATTTGCCCACGCAAAAGCAGACATAACTGCCATTGTTAATGGTAGTAATTTACGCATTCCCACTCCCAAAATGTTCATCCCGAAAAGACAATAATCTATTGAATATGGAATGGATATTATTAAGAATGATTAGCATTTGCAAGTTTTAGTTAGAAAAATAAAAAGCAGAATCAATCATCTGAATTCAAATTCAGTCAGTTTTATTCCATTAGCAACCCTATTTGATAAAATTAATCATTTTAAATCACAACAATAACCCGCTTACTGAAGTAAAAATACCATTGAATATGCAAATAAAAATGCTTGTGGCAGATTTACCAATATCATGATTGTCAAATTCAAAGTCATTCATGATTCCACCCTGAACATGTCTCTAGGATTTTAATATGCATTTGTTTGATAGCATTGCCTTGTACAGAATCTATACGTAATATTGTTTCTAAATAATTTATTTTAGA
>JASLDB010000100.1 GCA_030151665.1 Neisseriaceae bacterium | reverse complement strand
CTAACTCAGCCATAAGGTCATAGCTCCTGTTTTAAGCTGCTTAGAATTTCAGCGTGTTTAGAAGCATCCACTTCTTTACGTAAAATTTTCTCAGCGCCCAACACAGCCAAAGCAGCGACTTGTTCACGCAAAGCTTCACGAGCACGATTTGCTTCTTGCTCTACATCTGCTTTTGCCTGAGCCAAAATACGCGCAGCTTCATCAGAAGCAGTTGTTTTTGCTTCTTCTACAAGTTGTGCTGCACGTTTTTCAGCGTTTGCTACCAAATCGCTTACTTGCTGACGACCTTCAGCCAGAGTTTCTGCAACACGTTTTTCCGCTTGAGCAAAATCGCTTTTACCACGCTCAGCCGCAGCCAAGCCTTCCGCAATTTTGTCAGCGCGCTCATCAATCGCTTTGATAATTGGAGGCCAAACGAATTTCATCGTAAACCATACCAAAATACCAAAAACAATTAACTGCACAATCAGGGTTGCATTTAAATTCACGGCATTAACCTTCGTGATTCAGAGTTATTCAAAAAGACTGTTTTGTAAAAAAACAATCTCCAAATTAACCAGCGAATGGGTTAACGAATGCGAATAACAATGCAATAGCAACACCGATCAAGAACGCAGCGTCGATCAAACCAGCGATCAAGAATAATTTAACTTGCAATGGGCCCATCAATTCAGGTTGACGCGCAGAAGATTCTAAGTATTTAGAACCAACACTAGCGATACCTAAACAAGCACCTAAAGCACCAAGAGCTACGATCAAACCACAAGCTAGAGCGACTAAACCACCGATTCCCATGAGGAACTCCTTAAAGTAAAAAAACAAAGGTAAAAAAACAAAATTAAAACTTGGTCACTTCATCCCAGTGACCAAGGGAAAAACAAAATCAATTAATGCGAATCGTGTGCTTGGCCAACGTATACGAAAGTCAAGACCATGAAGATGAACGCTTGCAAAGTAATAATCAAAATGTGGAAGATGGCCCAAGCCGAACCTGCCAACACTTGCAATGCAGCCAATACTGGGTCTAGTGCAGAAACAGAACCACCAGATGCCCAAGCACCACCTAAAAGCGCAATCAACATAAACACCAACTCACCTGCGTACATATTACCAAATAGTCGCATACCTTGAGAGATGGCTTTAGATAAGAATTCCAAAATATTCATGGCAAAGTTTACAGGTGCCAAGTAAGGGCCGAATGGGGCTGAGAACATCTCTTTCATCCAACCGCCAAAGCCTTTGATTTTTGCACTGTAAAATAAACAGATAAACAACACACCAAAAGACATCGCCAATGGGTTATTAATATCCGCCGTGGGAACAATACGCAAATAATGAATATGGAACACATTGGCTGCAATCCATGGGAATAAATCCACAGGCAACAAGTCAAGTGCATTCATCATGAACACCCAAACAAAAATGGTTAAGCCCAAAGGCGCAACCAATTTGCGAGATTGTTCATTGTGAACGATGTCTTTACACATATTGTCGACAAATTCAACCAATAATTCTACCGCAGCTTGAAGTCGACCTGGTACGCCAGCAGTCGCTTTTCGCGCCACTAACCACAAGACAAATAAAGAAATAACACCGATAACCACAGAGAAGAAAATGGTATCGAGGTTATAAAGAGAGAAGTCCACAATACTAGTTTGTGGCTCTCCTTGAGTCAATTGCACCAAGTGATGCGTGACGTACTCAGCAGGAGTTTGTGCCATAGCTCTTTAATTTCCCAAAAACAATAAAAATAACGTGACTGACTGCTAAAAATCCCATAAAGAAGTACAACCAATTTAGCGTCGAATATACCAATATCACCCCAACTATCATTAAGATAGCCAAAATGATTTTTAAACTTTCACCTAGCACAAAACCCAGTGCCATGTATTGAATATCTTTATTTGTGTAATACAAAAACAGCGAAGCAACGCAGCTTGGTATGAAATAGCACATACCGCCTAAAAGCACCGATAGTAAGATACCGTCACCGCCTACAGCATAAGAAATAATCATCGCAATGATTAATGCTGCCATTTGATAACCCAGCAACTTGAACATGAAATCCCTTACAATCCAACTTTTATAGAGACCGCAAAGCGCCGTAACTATAATAAAGACAGGCCCTACCGTCAAGAGATTGCTTAACAATTCTTAAACTTCGCACAGTCCTGCCAATCTTCAGTGCAATCTAGGCACACCCATACCTCATTTTGCTGCACTTGCACATAAAATAGATGTGCGCGAAAATGCGGCTATTTTACCCCTAATTTAGTAAGTAAACCATCAAATTCATCTAAATTACCAAAGTGCAAAACCATTCTGCCTTTGTTTTTGTCATTGCTTTTGATATCAACATTCACGCCTAACGAGTGGATTAAGCGTTCACGCAACTGCTCCACGTCTGGATTATGCTTTTGTCCTTTTTTGACAGGCTGTTGTGATTTTTCCAAAATCGCCTTGACACGTCGCTCCACCTCACGAACAGACCAAGCTTCTGCTACACACGCTCTTGCTAAACTTAATTGCTCAATCACACCCAAACTAAGCAATGCTCGCGCATGCCCCATCTCCAACTGACGAGCACTAACCATGTCTTGAACTGCATCTGTTAAACCCAATAAGCGCAAACTATTGGAAATACTACTGCGACTGCGGCCGACCATACTGGCGATGGATTCATGCGTCAATGCAAATTCATCAATCAGGCGCCTTAAACCTTGCGCCTCTTCAATGGGATTCAAATTTTCACGCTGGATATTCTCAATCAAACCGATAGCCAGTGCATCTTCATCAGTAATAGAACGAATGACCACGGGAACTTCTGTTAGTTCCGCCAACTGTGCAGCTCGCCACCGTCTTTCACCAGCAATAATCTCATACTGTGATAAACCAATCTCTCTGACCACCAAAGGCTGAATAATGCCTTGGGTGCGGATAGATGCTGCTAATGCGTCTAGTGCCTCAGCATCCATCTGCATGCGGGGTTGATAACGCCCAGGTTTTACATCCAAAATAGGCAAAGTCACCAATCGGTCTTCCCCACCCTCTTGGGCAATACTCGTGCTTAACAAGGAGTCTAAACCACGACCCAATCCCTTAATCTTACTCATTTATACTCCTTGAATGCGCTGCATTACTTCGTCTGCCAATTGCAAATAAGCAAGGGTTCCTTTGGCTTTGGCATCATAAGCCAACGCAGGCATACCATGACTGGGCGCTTCTGCCAGACGCACATTACGAGGAATGGTGGTCTGAAAAACTTCATCTTTAAAGTGCGCTTCGAGCTGACTGGAAACTTCTTGTGACAAATTATTGCGATTATCAAACAAAGTACGCACGATGCCCAAAATATGCAATTTGGGGTTAATGGCTTGGCGAATTTTACGCAAGGTGGCAATCAAATCTGAAATCCCTTCTAGGGCATAATACTCACACACCATGGGTACAATCACACTGTTCGCAGCCACCAAACCATTCAAGGTCAATAAGGTTAATGTTGGTGGGCAGTCCATCAATACATAATCATAATCATCAGCTGCAGCAGCCAAGGCATTTTTTAATCGCATTTCACGGGCAATTTCTTGCACCAATTCAATTTCTGCACCCGCCAAAGCTCGATTGGCACCCAAAACATCATATTGACCGCTCTGACTGCGGGAAATAGCATCCACCACTGATACATCATCCAATAGCACTTGATAAACGCCTTTATTCAAACTGGCTTTATCAATACCACTACCTGTGGTGGCATTACCTTGGGGGTCCAAGTCAACCAACAATACTTTGTATTGATGATGCGCCAAAGAAGCCGCCAAATTGACAGCTGTTGTGGTTTTTCCCACGCCACCTTTTTGGTTTGCAACCGCAATAATTTGTGCACTCATGCTTTAAGCCTTAGGTTTCATCGTCACCATGTGGCGCTCCGCCGTCAGCATGGGAACATTTACTTTTTCAACAGCCACAACGTCCACACCTTCTGGCAACTGGGCTATCTCCTCATATGGATAAACACCTTTCATGGCCACCCATTGCCCCTCTTTTGCCACCAATTGCTTGGTCAATGCCACAAAATCACGCAATTCTGCAAAAGCACGGCTGGTTACCACATCAAAATCCTGATTCAATAAGGCTTCCACTCGACCTGTCACCACAGTAACATTGCTCAAACCCAATTCAATAATGGCTTGTTGCAAAAATGAAGTCTTTTTGCTGTTGGCATCCAATAACGTGATTTGTAAATCAGGGTGATAAATGGCAGTTGGAATACCTGGCATACCACCACCAGAACCCACGTCAATCAAAGTTTTGGCATGGGCCACAAAAGGCGCCAAAGTCAAACTGTCTAAAACATGGTGACTGAGCATTAGCTCTTCATCACGCAAAGCGGTCAAGTTATAGGTACTGTTCCACTTTTTCAATAAATCCAAATAGGCCAACAATTTTTCTTGTTGTTCTATACTTAAGTTAAGTTGCATGGCAGCCGCGCCTTCTTGCAGCTGCAATAATCGATTATCAGTCATTGTTTTTTGATCCTGCAAAACCACGTTTTAAGTGAACCATTAACAAAGCAACCGCCGCTGGCGTCACACCAGAGATGCGTGAAGCCTGTCCCATTGTCTCAGGTCGGTGCAAATTCAGCTTTTGTTGCACCTCTACTGACAGACCTTTTACCTTAGCATAATCAATGTTTTCTGGCAGCTTTAATGTATCAATGCCTTGGCGACGTTCAATTTCATCATGCTGTCTTTCAATATAGCCTTCATATTTCACATTGATTTGTACTTGCTCAACAATGTGTTCAGGCA
>JASLDB010000093.1 GCA_030151665.1 Neisseriaceae bacterium | reverse complement strand
CGACCCCTTGCACCCCATGCAAGTGCGCTACCAGGCTGCGCCACACTCCGACACTTGAGAGAAAAGGATTATAGCCATTTCTCTTTTAAATAGCAAGTGCTGTTTCTATCCCATGGAGGATGTCTTGCAAATGCTGTTTGGCTTCTCTTGCCGAAATAGTAGGCTCACCATTTTCTGCTGAATAATTTTCAGTAAATGGGTCTACAAATGGCAAGAAGGTTGCTCTTAAGCGTCGAACGGTAATGACGTCTTGTCGATGAAACACATTGCCACCATGACCCAAAATGCCGTGTTCTTTTTGCCATTGTAAAAACTCTTCTTTGCTAACTTGTGCCAAGTAACAAAGCTCAGCCATGGAAAAATAACGTTTGGCTGGAATGGTGGGTAGTGTTTTATCGATTCTTGTCATAGTAATGCTCAACCATACCTTTTAATTTTTGACTAGCGTGGAAGGTTACCACACGGCGTGCGCTAATGGGTACTTCTTCGCCAGTTTTAGGGTTACGTCCTGGGCGTTGAGGTTTGTCACGCAATTGAAAGTTACCGAAACCAGAGATTTTCACCTCTTCACCAGATTCTAGTGAACTACGGATTTCTTCAAAAAACAATTCTACAATTTCTTTGGCATCTACTTTGTTCATGCCGGCAACTTTTTCAACCAGAATATCTGCCAATTCGGCTTTGGTCAACGTCATTTCTATCTTACCTCAACTATAAAGACAGAACACAGTGTGTTCTGTCATTTCTATACATATCAAAAATTTAATGGCGTAATTGTGCCTGAATAGTGCCTGCTGCTGCAACTAGTTTATTCATTTCTTGCTCAACTTTTTCATCCACTAACGTGGCATTAACGTCTTGCAAAATTACTTTGACGGCAAAGCTCTTCGTGCCTTCAGCCAAACCCTGACCTTGGTACACATCAAATAAAGCGATGTCTGTAACCAAATCAGAAGCCGAATCACGTAAAACATGCAATAAAGTATCAAAATTCATTTCTTCAGGAACGACAAATGCCAAATCCCTGCGAGCAGCTTGGAATTTTGAGACTGGATGATACACTGTTTTGCTACGGTGTAAAACAGCTTTAAAGTCCAATTCAAAAACAATAGGTGCCTGGCTTAAGTCATATTTTTGAATCCACTTAGGATGCAATTGACCCATAAAGCCCACATGCTCTTCGCCAATAAAAATATCGGCAGAACGACCAGGGTGCAATGCAGGGTTGCTACTGACTTTGAAAGTTAATTCGGAACCAGCAAATAATGCTTCAATATCGGCTTTAACATCATAAAAATCAATCTGGCGACTGGCTTCACCCCATTGTTCAGGCAAGGTTGAGCCATAGGCCAAACCACCCAAACGCTCTTCTTGTATAAATGAACCATCTGCAGCACGACTAAACACACGAGCCACTTCAAATAAACGAACGCGATTTTGTTTACGGTTTAAATTGTTTGCCAAAATTTGTACCAAGCCGCCAACCAAAGTCGAACGCATCACACTTAAGTGACTCGCCAATGGGTTTTGCAAACGAATAGGATCATTGTTTGCCGCAAAATCCTGTTCCCATGCTTCATCCACAAAAGCATAGCTGACCACTTCTTGGAAACCACGGCAAGCCATTTGTTCATAAATGGCAAAGCGAGGGTGTTGGGTTTCTGGCTGTGGCAACATTTTTAAAGCGCCCGTGGTTTCAGCACCGACAATATTGTCATAGCCAAATACGCGGGCAATTTCTTCAATCAAGTCTTCTTCAATTTCAATATCAAAGCGGTAACTTGGTGAAGTCACTTGGTAACCGTCCGCTGTAGCAACCGGTTGCAATCCCAAATCACGTAGAATCGTTTCAACTTGTTCTTGAGGGACTTTAACGCCCAAAATGCGCTCTACACGAGCCAAACGCACATTAACAAGTGGACTATCTGGTAATTGACCAACAGCTTCACTAGTCGCGCCTGCTTGGCCACCACAAATACTCAAAATCAAAGCACTGGCACGCTCAATGGCATCCGCTTGTAAAACAAAGTCTACGCCACGCTCAAAACGGAAAGAGGAATCCGAACCAAAACCATATAGGCGAGATTGGCCTTTTAATGCATCAGGTGCAAAAAAAGCAGATTCCAAAACAATGCGTGTGGTGCTATCACTAACGCTACTGGCTTCACCACCCATTAGACCTGCCAAGCTCAAAACTTGTTGATCATCTGCTACCACCAAAGTATTGCTTTTGAGTTTAACGGTTTTGTCGTTTAAACAAGCCAATTCTTCTCCATCGTTGGCAAAGCGAACTTGCAAGTCACCTTTAATCTTATCGGCATCAAAGACATGCATAGGCTGACCCAGCTCCAACATGACATAATTGCCAATATCGACCAAGACACTAACGCTGCGTACACCTGAGCGTTCTAAACGCTCAACCATCCATTTAGGTGTTGCCACTTTGGCATCAACATTATCAATCACACGGGTGATGAAACGACCGCAAGCAGCAGGCTCAACAATGTGAATGGCTTGGGTGGATGTACTGCTAACAGTAACAGGATCAATAGCAACACTGTTCAATGGCAGATTGGTCAAAGCCGCCACTTCACGAGCAATACCTTTGATGCTCAAACAATCGGTGCGATTGGGGGTGATTTTCAAGGTGAAAATCGCATCATCCAGACGCAAGTGATCACGGATGTTGGTACCAATAACAGCATCTTCATCCAAAATCATTAAACCATCAACATCGTCAGGAACACCCAACTCTTTACCTGAACACAACATACCATTGGATGTTTGACCACGCATTTTGGTTGGTTTAATTTTAAAATCACCCGGCAATACTGCCCCTGGCACTGCGCAAGGAATTTTAATGCCAACTTTGACATTTGGCGCACCACAAACGATTTGAATGAGCTCGCCTGTACCTGCATCAACTTGGGTTACATTCAAACGGTCTGCATCAGGGTGTTTTTCAACTTGTTTAACTTCTGCCACCACCACACCTGTAAAAGCAGGTGCTGCCGTGTTTGTTTCTTCTACTTCAAGACCAGACATGGTTAATAAATGTGCCAAGTCATTTGCTTCTAGCTCGGGTGACACCCAAGTTTTTAACCAATCGTAGGAAAATTGCATTGTGTCACCTCTTAGAATTGTTTCAAAAAATTCAAATCATTATCAAAGAATAAGCGCAAATCATTAATGCCATAGCGCAACATCGCGAAGCGGTCTAGACCAATACCAAAGGCAAAGCCTGTGTATTTTTCAGGATCAAAGCCCACACCACGCAATACATTAGGGTGCACCATGCCACAACCACCTACTTCTAACCAGCCTTTTTCACCCAAGATATCAATCTCAGCCGATGGCTCAGTAAATGGAAAAAAAGAAGGTCTGAAACGCACTTGCATGTCATCTCGCTCAAAAAAGCGATGAATAAAATCAGTAAACACCGCTTTTAAATCAACCATGGTCACATTTTCAGCAATCCACAAGCCTTCAGCTTGGTGGAACATAGGCGAATGAGTGGCATCAGAATCGACACGGAACACGCGACCTGGGGCAATAATGCGCACAGGTGGATTTTCTTTGGCTTCCATATAACGTGCTTGAATAGACGATGTATGGGGACGCAAAATATCACCATTGTCCACATAAAAAGTGTCTTGCATCGAACGGGCTGGGTGGTTTTGTGGGATATTCAATGCTTGATAAGCATAGTAATCTTTTTCAATCTCAGGGCCATCGGCCACTTCAAAACCCATGCTTTGGAACAAATTCAACACGCGTTGTAATGTCAATGTAACAGGGTGTAAACCACCTTCTGTTTGACCACGACCAGGCAAGGTCACGTCCAAAGCTTCTGCAGCCAATTGTGCTTGTAATTTGGCATCATTGATTTCATCACGCTTGGCTTCCAAAACCGCCTGAAAACGGGCACGCTCTTGGTTAATGGCAGCACCTGCGGTTTTTTTCTCTTCAGGTGACATTTGACCAACACTTTTTAATAGCGCGGTCAACTGCCCACTTTTGCCAAGGTATTGCGCCTTAACCACTTCCAATTCTTGCAAAGTGGTGATGGCTGATACTTCAGCAATCCCTTGGTCAACAATTTGTTTGACTTGTTCCATTATTTGATTCCATCCGTTTAGTTGAATGTAAAGCGATTACAGCAATCACCATTGGCATTGATGAAGTGATAGGTGATTCGAGTAATGACTTTTACACAGGAGCATGTTGAACATCATAACTGATGCGCAAAACCCCTTTTTTGTGTTTGATGCTTTTAATTGTAAATTCGCGCAATTGTTGTAAATTATCAGTATGGGTACCACCACATGGCATGTTTTCTGTACCAGTAATCAAACTAATGCGTTTATTGTCTTCGAACAAGGTGACAATGGGTGTGTCAATTTGCAACAAGGCATTTATTTCATTTTGCAAAACCATTGGTGACAAATCAGTCGCTGCAACAGCAGCATCATTGATTGCAGTAAACTCAACCCGAGATTCACCTGCAAAATGATGTCCTTTGATGGCTTGCCAACCATATTGGCGCAGATGCCAATTCAAAAAATGACCACCTGTGTGTAAAGCCGCACTGTGACAACGCTTGTGTGCATCCACTTTGGCATGCACTGGAGTACCAACAGGCATTGATAATGCAGCTTCAGTATAAGCCGCAATCAAACCGTCGCTTTGCATCATGATGTGTACAGGTTCATCATTCACCCAAGCCACATCGGCTACTTGCCCCCCACCTTGCGGATGAAAAATATTGTCAGCCAAAACCACATATGCACCCACTTCATCTTGTCCACTTTTTACAACAATAGTATTGCATTCAAAGGCATAAGAATGGGTTAAATACACTTGATTTTGCTTAATTTCTGACATAAATCACTCCAATAAAGCTTTTACGAAGGACAAAAAAATAAAAGGGAGGCTTACGCCTCCCTTTTATGTCAATCTTGATTAAGCAAGAGCGGCTTTGGCTTTTTCAACCAATTGAGCAAATGTTGCTTTATCAAATACAGCTAAATCAGCCAAAACTTTACGGTCGATTTCGATAGATGCTTTACGCAAACCATTCATGAAGCGGCTATACGTCAAGCCAGATGCACGAGCACCAGCATTGATACGAATAATCCACAATTGACGGAATTGGCGTTTACGTTGACGACGGTCACGGTATGCATATTGACCAGCCTTCATTACCGCTTGCTTAGCAATACGGTATACGTTTTTACGACGACCGCGATAGCCTTTGGCTAACGCAATTACTTTTTTGTGACGAGCACGAGCGGTAACACCGCGTTTTACGCGTGGCATATTTTACACTCCTTAAGCGTAAGGTAACATTTTAGA
>JASLDB010000058.1 GCA_030151665.1 Neisseriaceae bacterium | reverse complement strand
GTCATGTTGATTAAGAACGGTGCGATATAGGTATAAAGAACAAACATCGCCCCGGCTCCAAATACCGTGGTTAACAATGCCAAAATCACTGGCAATCTGGTTAATACTTTTATTTCATGAATAATATTGAGTTTATTGCCCATGGGCATGGTTGGTAACAGCCATAATAAACCCGCCACAGTGATAAAACCCAAACCAGAAATCAAAGAAAAAGCCGTTTTCCAACCATATTGTTGTCCCACCCAAGTGATTGTTGGCACGCCAATTAAATTGGCCAATGTCAAACCCATAAACATGGCTGCCACTGCACTGGCTTGCTTATGCCTTGGCACCAAGCTTGCTGCCACCACGGAGCCAATGCCAAAAAATGCACCATGATTCAAACTGGTTATTAATCTAGCAACCATGAGTGCCAAATAGCTATTGGCATTGGCTGCCAATAGATTACCAATAATAAACAATACCATTAAAAATACCAAAGCCTTGGTTTTGGAAAAGCGCCCTAGCCAAAGTGTCATGATGGGGGCACCCAACATCACACCAATGGCATAGCCTGTAATCAATCCACCTGCTTTGGAAATGGAAACATTCAATCCTGCTGCAATATTCGGCAATAAGCCCATGGGTGAGAATTCAGTACTACCAATGGCAAAAGCACCAATGGCCAAGGCCAGCAATGGTAAAAACGATTTCATCATATCCTCTCATTGATCATACAATTTATTGGGTTAAGAGCGGTATAATAAGGGGAATATTTCTGAGAAAAAATAGCGTAATCATCAAGACTCTTGTGCCAAAACAGCATGAATCTGGGTGTTAACGACACCTAAACCAAGGCAACTTTGTTATCATTTAGCTGCCCCATATTAATCATCAATCAAAAAACACACCTAAAGGTATCTATGCGAACAAACTCTGAAGAATTAAGCATATTTATCACAGTTGTCCAATTGGGTAGCTTTACCAAGGCCGCAGACAACTTGCAAATTGACAATTCAGTGGTGAGCCGAACCATTAAAAAACTGGAGAATAAACTGGGGGTAACACTCTTTAATCGAACCACCAGACAATTAAACCTCACCGAAGAAGGTGAGATTTATTATCAAAAAATCCAACCTGCCATGAAGGCACTATTTGATGCGGAATTTTTCCTGCGTGAAATTAAAAACAAACCCAACGGTACACTGAGAATTGATGCCTCAACACCGGTTATTTTGCATTATCTAGCCCCCATGATTGCACCATTTAAAGCGCAATATCCCCTGATTGATTTACACATCACATCAGCTGAAACCTATATCAATTTAATCGACAAAAAAGTAGACATCGCCATCCGTGCGGGTGAATTGGCTGACTCGAGTTTAAAAGCCAGTTTATTGTTCAATAGCTATCGCAAAATTATTTGCTCACCCGATTACATCCATCAACATGGCACCCCACAAACCGTTGCCGATTTAAACCAGCACTCATGCATTGCCTTTACCAACCCACTATCACTCAATACTTGGCCTTTAAATGATCAATTTAATCATTTATACACCATACAACCCACCCTTCATGCTGACAGTGGTGAAATTATCAAGCAATTGTGTTTAAAGGGAAGTGGTATCGCTTGTTTATCGGATTTTATGGTGAATCAAGACATTGAAAGTGGTCAACTTGTTGAATTGTTTGCTGATGAAAAAATAGCCATTAATATGCCATTTAATGCGGTATATTATAGTGAGAACACCACAAGTGCCAAAATCAGGGCATTTATTGATTTTATAAAACATGAAAAATGACCACTGTATCAGCACCAAGGTGCAATAACCCCATGCACCACAGCGTAGCTGTGGCGATTTTGGCTTAATCTTGAGCTGAATGCTTTAAATCTTTTGCTTTTTGTCGCAAAACATAACGGTATAAATTCTCAACTTTATCCCTTGCCCATTGGGTTTTTCGCAAGAATTTTAAAGAAGACTGGATACTGGGTTCATGGGTAAAACAACGGATGTCTATTTCTTCGCCCAAACCTTCAAAACCACCATAATAATCCACCAATTCCTCAAGAATATCAGCCAGTTTTTTACCATGTAATGGATCTTTGGAAGTGTGTTGCATAGGAATCTCTGATGATTAAGTAGCCGCATTATCGCATAATTACTGCCGTATTCAATTCCATTTAAACAGAATACGAGCCATAACCGCCTTATTGGGTATTTTCATCTGCAACAGAATCACTGCAAATGCTTTGACTATCCAACAAAGCAGCCGTTTTCTGGTTAATTTCAATGGCACTAGCCATGATTGTTTGCCAATCACGGGCTCTTTCCATGGCAACCGTGTAACCACCTTCTTTTTGATGCATGGCTTTTTTCTCATCAATCACTGCCAATTCAAAAGTAGCCAATGATTGCTGCTGTTGATACACCAATTTAAACACCAATTTGTTAATTTTTTTACCCGATTCGCCGTCTTTTTTTACTGCATGCTCTTGGCCATTGTCTTGACATGGTACGGCCATAATCACTTGCCCATCCTCTTCCACGCTGGCTGATACAATTGACGCATAACGGATGAGCTGGTGTTGTCCTTGTGTTTGGATATCAGACAATAAGCAAATCAATTGGGCTTTTTCGTCAACGGCAATCACTTTGTCACTGTGGTTACCGACAAAATAAGTGCTGTGTCTAAATCCATCGATTTGTCTTAATTGTCCATAGATTTTCTGAAAATCATTTTTGATTTTTTTGTAAATCCGAAACACAACAAACAAAACATAAGCTGCAAAAAGCAATCCACCAAAAACATAATAATTCATAAGCACCTTCTAATGAGTCCATTTAACCAACAACCCATGCACCAAAAAGCCAAGACATTGTCAATCTGGGCATTTTCTTATCAAGAAAAATAGCATATACCCAAAACCTTGTTACAATTATCGCATGCAATCGGCTTGGTATGATAAGGAAATAACAATGCAAGTGTATTTGGTTGGTGGTGCAGTGCGTGATGCCTTACTAGGTTTACCCACACATGATAAAGATTGGGTGGTGGTGGGCGCCAGCCCCGAAGATTTATTGTCCCAAGGTTATTTGCCTGTTGGACAGGACTTCCCTGTTTTCTTGCACCCGACAAGCCATGAAGAATATGCATTGGCCAGAACCGAACGCAAAACCGCAGCAGGTTACAAAGGCTTTAGTATCAATGCCAATGCAGATGTCACATTGGAAGAAGATTTGCTTCGCCGAGATTTAACAATCAATGCCATGGCACAAGACGATGATGGACAGATTATTGATCCCTTTCATGGTCAACAAGATTTGCGCTTGGGTATTTTACGCCATGTGAGCATGGCATTTGCAGAAGACCCCGTGCGGATTTTGCGCATTGCCCGTTTTGCTGCACGCTATGGTTTTCGCATTGCCCCTGAAACCATGCAATTAATGATTAAGATGGTGGATTGTGGTGAAGTCGATGCCTTGGTAGCTGAGCGAGTTTGGCAAGAGCTTCGCAAGGGTTTGATGGAAAAACACCCAGGGCAAATGATTGCTGTTTTGTATGCTTGTGGTGCATTGGCCAAAATTCTTCCTGAGGTGGCAGCATTGTTTGGTGTCCCACAACGAGCGGACTATCACCCCGAAATTGATTGCGGCATCCACACTTTATTGGTGCTTGACCAAGCCGCCGCGTTGAATTTGAGCTTAGAAGAGCGTTATGCAGCACTATTGCATGACTTGGGTAAGGCATTAACGCCCAAAGATGTGTTGCCCAAACATTTTGGCCATGATTACTTGGGTATTGAACCTGTCAAAGCCGTCAATGAGCGATTAAAAATCCCCAAAAATGCAGCAAGACTGGCTGAATTAGCCACCGAGTTTCACATTTTGATTCACCAAGGTTTTACCCTAAAAATGAAAACCGTATTAAAGGTTTTGTCTGCTTGTGATGCCTTTCGCCAAGCCAATCGTTTTTTAGCCTTACTGAATGTCTGCCAAGCAGATGCCCAAGGGCGTTTGCATAGCCCCAACACTCCCTACCCACAAAAAGACTATTGGGCTTTTATGTTGCATGCTGCCACCCACATTGACACCCAAGCTTGTGTCAAAGCAGCAACCAGTCCAAAAGAGATTCCCAATGCCATCGCCCATGCCAGATTACGCGCCTTAAAACAAGCCAAATGCGAATGGGAGCAACAACATGACATCCATTGAATCTATTGATTTTAAAACCGCTTTATTGCCTGATTTTCAAAACAAAAAACACAAAACGATTCAGCATTATCGGCACACAGGCTCCCCCCACTTATTCTTTAGTCAATACGATGCAGTCTTAATCGCCATGTTGCAAAAAGCATGGCAATTATTGTCATTTCCAGAACACATGGCACTCATGGCAACGGGTGGCTTTGGTCGAGCAGAAATGTACCCGTATTCGGATTTGGACATTGTCATTGTCAGCACCCAAGACTTAAACCCCAGTGACATTCAACGATGCGAAAAATTAATACAAGGCTTGTGGGATATGGGTTTAACACCCTCTCCCCAAATTGGCACAGTGGCGCAATTATTGCAATTGGCGCATGACAATATTGAATTTGATACCGCCATCTTAGAAGCCCGTTTGATTGTTGGGGTGCGTAGCATTGCCCAAGCCTTGCTCAAAACACGTTATGAAGCCCGTTCAGTTGCCCGATTCATTGATGCCAAATTACAGGAGCAACACAATCGCCATTTAAAAAACCTCACCGCCACCAGTTTACTGGAACCCAATATTAAGACTTGCTCTGGCGGTTTACGTGACTTACACACCATGATGTGGTTAGCCAAATCACAAGGTTTAAGTGCTCAATTTCAACACCTGATGCGCAAAGGCATTATCACCAAAGCCGAAGCGGGTTTATTGCTCTATGGGCACAAGCAATTGGCAAAAATTCGCATTGAATTGCATTTGGCCAGTCAACGCAATGAGAACCGCTTGTTGTTTGATTTGCAAACCCAAGTGGCCAATACCTTGGCATTAGAAGACGATGAGCAGCAAATCAAAAGTGAAAAATTGATGAAAATTTTTTACCGTGCCAGCAAAAATGTCAAACAGCTCAATGATATTTTGCTGCCCATGCTCAAAGAGCGGGTTTATTCCCGTTGGCCTCGTTTTGTAAAAGACATTGATAGCGACTTTTACCAAATCGGCAATAGCATTGCCATTCGCAACCTCAAGTCATTTCAAGAATCGCCTGAACAGATTTTTCGCATTATTGAGGTGATGCAAAACCACCAAGAAATTAACCGTTTGGCACCAAAAACCTTGCGTGCTTGGTGGCAAGCAGGGCAAAAAATAGATACCCAGTTTTACCAAAATCCCGTCAATCGACAACGATTCATTGGCTTTTTCTTGCGTGGAACAGGCTTGACCCACACCTTGCGGCGATTCAATTTATATGGCTTATTGGGTAGATACTTGCCCAACTGGGGCAAAATTGTGGGACACATGCAGCATGATTTGTTCCATGTTTACCCTGTTGATGAGCATATTTTAATGGTCGTGCGCAATATGCGCCGCTTTGCTGTGGCTGCGCATAGCCATGAATTTC
>JASLDB010000057.1 GCA_030151665.1 Neisseriaceae bacterium | reverse complement strand
AATATTCACATCAGCATCAAAGCTTATTCCGATTCCAAGTATCATCACCTCCATGAAATAAATCAACCATGCAATCAAAAAAGTTTGCCAATACGGATAGGATTCCCCTTGCTGCCATTTCCCATAGCATGATGATACCAATAATGCAGGCAATAAACTGGCAAAAAAGACAGCAACAGTCCCAAGCAATAGGCTGATTAGTACGCGATCAACCGAATAAAATACCACATCCCTACCTATCCAATTCACCAATACAAAGATAGACACAATCATCCATGGGCAAGCAATGGTGTGAACCAAAATAAAGTAATTAAAACAACTGTCCTTATCCACTTGCATATTGGGTATCTCGATTTTATTCACTCTCTCTCCTTGGACACCTATTTTGCCTTAGCCTAATGAAATAAAATACTGGCTTGTCACACTGCCTTTATAACCATGTTTTATTTGTGATAAAAACCAATTCATTGTGCTCTTTTTTACCAAGGCCATGATTGCTTAAATCCGCCACATAATCCGCCAAAAATATTGACAGTGACGGGGCAATGCATTTTAAGATACCACACTCCACATCTTGGTAGATAACCTGCCCTGCTTGCCCCAAAGTGCTGGGAGCAAAGTCAAGCAATAAGTCCGCATCGCCATTACAAGTGGCAAAAGGAATGCGCTGGTGGTGGTAAAAAATGGGTTCGATTTTGCCATCAACATCCATGTCATCTTCGCCATCAGCCAAATCCACGGCGAACTCATGCTCTTGTGCCATGTATTGTGCTGCCATCATTAATTCACCATCCATCAACTCCATTCCATACGGAAAAAAGTGAACGGAAATGAACCATTGCATTTGGTGATCAACGCTAACAATAGTGGCGGTATATTGGTAAAATGCTGTGTTAAACTAGCCAACACTGGCTCATCTGCACCGACTACGTTCAGTGTGGGGTAATAATTTTGGATTGCCAACACCAAGCGATTAATCAATTCCTTCTCTTCTTGTATCATTGTTAACTCCCCAAAAATCCCCACATTTTAAAAATGACATTCTCAAATAACATGCCTTGGTAGCAATCATAGTTTAATAACGATACACACAGCAAGCGAATCAATCCCATCAATGTGATTGAAACCATGAAACGACCACCCTAAAATACAATATATTGAATTTTCTAACAAAAAAAGCCGCCCGTGTTTATCATGGGTGGCTTTATACTGAGCGCATAATTTATTTTTGATTAAGACTTTGCAATAATACAGCCAATTGATTCACCGTTTCTTCATGAATTTTAATGGTTTTAACTTTTAAAATAGATGACAATCCCCCATCACCCCGTATAAAGTCAATGCCTTCTTGCGTAATTTGCACATTACTTAAGATTACAACTGCATATTTTGGTAAGTTAACTTTTTCTACAAATTCACATTTAACCAAACCATGCATGTGCAAATAAGCCAAATTATTTGACAATGTTTCACTGTTATAAAATTTGCATAAATACTGTTTTTGTTGCTTAGTAAAGCCATATGGAAAATTATCATGCAAAATAGTGAGTATTTCGTTTTGTAGCTCTCTTGGAAACTTATCCATAATTCCCCTGAATGATAATGCATTTTAAATATAAATAGCATATTATGTTATCACAATAACATCTATATTAAGAATAGATATTGTGAATTTTGATACCCACCGTCACAATATGTCAAAATGACTTTTTATTGAAGGTCAACCCACCACTAGCATCATAAAAGAAGATAGCTACCATTTCCCCTTTAACGAAGCGAACACATAATGCTAAAACTCATTGCCGAATGCTTATATCCACCCTGAACACATCGCAACGGTATTGCCAATTTACCAAGCACTTATCGAACAAACTCAGCAAGAACCAGGTTGTGCTTCTTATGAGTTATTTCATGATATCAAAGAGCTTGGTCATTTTGTTTTTATCGAAACGTGGCTTGATCGAGCCGCTTTAGATGCCCATGTTCAAACCATTCATTTCCAAACATTGGTTCCAGAAATTGATCAATATACAATCAAAAATGCCAGATTCACCCATTTACAACCGCTAACGCAACTTATCAGCACTGATCATGCCAAAGTCTAATGACAACATAAAACAGATTGCTCAGTCTTAACCAATTGATTAATCACCATGATGCTTGCAGCAAAATATGGCTTCTATAAGTTGGTTCATTAGATTGCATGAATTAACCAAAATTTATCTAATCAATTGTGTAATCAATCGCCTATTCATCGCTTAAGTCATCAATATTTGACAAATTATTGTATCTCAGTGGATTTATGGGTTTATAATGCTGCCAACTTCAAGAGGAACAACATTATGCAACAGCTAAAAATGGCCATTGCAGGTGCACAAATTCTATTCGTCGCTTTTGGCGCAATGGTTTTGGTGCCCTTGTTAACAGGCTTAAACCCCGCACTTGCACTATTGGGTGCTGGTTTAGGGACTTTACTTTTTCAATTGGTCACCAAACGCAAGGTGCCCATTTTTTTGGGCTCATCATTTGCCTTTATTGCCCCCATCATCTACGCCATCAGTGAATGGGGCTTACCCAGCACCATGTTTGGCTTATTTGCCGCAGGTTTCATGTATTTTGTTTTTTCAGTGTTAATTCGCTGGCGTGGTGTGGCTTCTGTATACCGTTTATTGCCCCCTGTGGTGATTGGTCCTGTGATTATGGTAATTGGCCTATCGGTTGCTGCCGTTGCCAGCCAAATGGCCATGGGTCAAGCTGGTGGTCAACAAGCCGTGGACTACAACCAATCCATTATGCTTTCTGGTTTTACATTTGCTGTAACGGTTATTGTGGCTATTTTTGGTAGCAAAATGATGAAATTAATCCCCATTCTGGTCGGCGTCGTAGCAGGTTATATCGTGGCATTTGCCATGGGCATGGTTGATACCAGTGGCATCGTGGCTGCACCATGGTTTGCCATGCCACATTTTGTGACACCTGAAGTCAACTGGCATGCTGCTTTATTCATGTTACCTGTAGCGATTGCACCTGCTATTGAACACATTGGTGGTGTGATGGCAATTGGCAAAGTAACAGGCAAAGATTATGCCAAAGACCCTGGTTTAGATAAAACCTTGGCTGGTGATGGCTTGGGCGTCTGCGTTGCGGGTTTAATCGGTGGTCCACCGGTGACCACTTATGGTGAAGTAACAGGTGCGGTGATGATCACCAAAAATGGCAATCCCAAAATCATGACTTATGCGGCATTGTTTGCCATTGCCATGGCATTTTTTGGTAAGTTCAATGCTTTTTTGGCATCGATTCCTTTACCTGTGATGGGTGGTATCATGATTTTATTATTTGGCACCATTGCCTCAT
>JASLDB010000048.1 GCA_030151665.1 Neisseriaceae bacterium | reverse complement strand
CAAATATCCTTATTAATTCAGAAGTCGGTATTTTTGTAATTTTTTTAGATGCTTCAGTATCTAAACTGCTACAAACACATCTTCTAAATATTTTCAATAATGCCATTCTTTGTTGAGAATTTATTGATTTTTGTCTTATTTTATCTAAGACTTCACCAGAGCTACTACTAGATAAAACCATTGATTTGAATAAATCAATACTGCTTGTGTACTTTAATAATGCCATCTCTATATTATCAAAATAATTATTATCATTTGGGATTATTGTAATAATATCTAATGGATTAGATTGATATTTTTGTAAGATACCCATTGCTTTAAATTCCTTATTTGATTGGGAATATTATTAAAGCAACTTATAAGTAAATTTACTATCTTACCCGTTGCATCCAAATGCTCTTGTGCCAACACAGCCTCTTTGGTGATCTGTTGTGGGCTTTCTAACAGCATTTTATCCAGTAAAGAATGGCCACCAGTAATGGGGAACACCATTTTCTCTACCCCAACTTGTTCATGCAAAAAGCGAAACAAAATTGAGAAAGATGCATGAAATGCCTTATCCACGCCTTTGCTTGTCCAATCAAAACCAAAATAAATATTGGCCACCAGATGTTGTCTGTTCAAGATAATCTGAAAATAACCAACCACCACACCGTCTTTCACAATCAATAAAAACAAATTACCATCATGGCGACTGCTCACAATTAATTCTTGCAAGTCTTTTAATTGACACATATTGTGTCGATTGTGAATGCGCATATTGAATGACTGATTAATCAACATTAATAGCTTGAGCAATTCATCGCTTTGATTAAGTTCTTTCAGAACAATATTGGTTTGGGACATGGCTCTCTAAATCCAGACGGTATAGGACGAGGTCATTTTATTTACAATAGTGCCAATAGTCAAATGACTTTTTCCCAGCTTTTATTCCAAGGCTATTTTGCCTGCCTTTATCAATACTTACTGCACCAATATCACGCCAAAACATGGGTTGAATTTTATTTCATTTGTTTTATATATTGATGTATAACAAATATTTAACAAAAAATCACCATATTAAATATGTATTTGGAATTTTAAGATGGTATGATAATTTATATTTTGACTTTCACCTCCCACAAAAAAAATCGCCCCTACTTCAGCAAGGATTGTCACCATGAATGCCGTTGCAACACCTGAACACATTGACAACGAAATCAATGCAAACCACTTTCTTTTACGCATGGTTAAAGCCAATGATGATGAGACTGCTTGGCTTGAACTCATGAATCGACCTGAAGTCCAAGCGGGCCTGAACTTAAGCCCAAGCCCCATCAGTATTGAGGAGTGCCAAACCATATTGGCCAGTTACAGCACAGATAAGCAAATGCTCATGGGTATTTACACCCAAGATACCGAACAATTGGCTGGATTTTATGTCCTTGATGTTGACCCTAAAAATCGCACGGCCTCCATGGCATTCGCCGCCAATACGGATGTGGCTGATAACACCATTGGTCACACTTGCGATGCATTTTTGGATTTTTGTTTTACACAGTTGAATATTGATAAGGTTTCTGGCCGCGTCATTCATCACAATAAAAAAGCCTTGTTTGTATTATTAAACAATCCACGATTTGAATTAGAAAGCATATTAAAAAAAGATTGCTTACTTGAACAAGAAGTTCGAGCCGATGTTTTGGTTTGGTCTTCATTTAAATACCCCACCATTAACCAAGATGCAACCCATATAACCCCTCAATCTCCAGATAAAAGCCAGTCCATCAACCAACAAATTCAATCTCTATTATCCAATATCCCCACAACAAACAAAAAAAACAAAGATAAAAAATCCAAAAAAAACAAAGCAAAGGATAATAAGGAAAACAAACCAGAGAATAAAGCCAAAAAAAACAAAAAAAACACCACCACATAAAAAATGGCCATCGAAACCGATGGCCATTGCTAACATAACAATTGCTTAAATTATTTTTTCACACCATAAATATCAATGCTCACGCGGCGATCTGGTTGTAAACAAGCTTTTAGTTCAGCCGAATTGGCACCTGTACAACCTTGGCTTACTGGCTGAGATTTGCCTGCTGTGGCCACAGTCATTGCTGCATTCACGCCTTGGCTTTGCAAATAATCTTTAACCGCTTGGGCGCGTTGCAAACCCAAGTTGCTGTTGTAAGCTTCATTGCCCAATCGATCAGTGTGACCCACCAAATGAATGCGCTCTACTTTGGCATAACCTGTTGTCAAAGCAGTGGCCAATTTATCCAATTGCGCTTTACCTGCTGGCAACAAATCACGACTACTGCCTTTGTCAAATGGGAACAATGCATCGGCAGACAAATTAATGCGTTCAGCTTGGGCTGGAACCGCAGCCACCACAGCTGGTTTGCCTTCTACTGCTTGGCAAATGCTGTTTTGACTGCCAACGGCTTGCCAAAAAATGCTTTTCACGGTTTTGTTTTTATCAAACAAAACTTTCATTTGGCAGCTCTCAATGCCTTGAGCAGTATTAAAATGGAACAAATAATCCCACTCGCGCACTTGGAAGCCTTCGCTAAAATGTGGCACGCCCACCAAGTGATACACTTGATCGCGGGTCATGTTTTCTTGTACCAACTTCACCGAAGCTGTGTTAGGAAAAGTACCGCGCTTGGTCAAATCGTCTTGAGACAATTTAGGCCAAACAGGCGTTTCGCTCGTGCCTTCACGGCTCACGTGGCTATTGGTAGAACAAGCAGCCAAGGAAGCGGCCAAGGCGATGGTTAATACGGTTTTTTTCAACATATTCATTTTTAAAATCCTAAATATTTTTTCTGTAGGGCGACTAATCAAAGCCGCCCCATCTAATGATTTACAAAGGGTTTACCACTGGTAACCGGCACCAACAGTCGCACCGAAGTGACCGCGACCATTACCAGACGCCGCGCCTTTTACCACCCATTTGCCATTATCAGAAATGCTTGAAACACCAATCGCATAACCTGCTTCACCGCGATATGTACTGCCACTGATGGCCATCATGCTCTTACCAGGTAAATAAGCTTGTGGCAAACCAGCAACCGCCATCGCAGCAGCCGTACCTGCATCCGCGTTTTTCTCAACTTTGTTGATGCGGCTGTCTAGGTTTTGGATATTGCTGTTGATGTTGCCCACGGCTTTATCCAATTGACCCACGTTCACAGCATCAGTTGCATTCACACCGTCTGCCACATTGGTGATGGTTTTGCCACCAGCATTGATGCCGTCAATGCCAACGCTAGGACCTGTTGCTTTACCATCTTTGTCTTTGAATGACACACCATCTTTATTAATAACAGTGGTATTGCCTTTGGCATCTTTACCAAATTCAATGCTGTTCATGTCTTTCAAATCTGGGTTTACATCAACTTTGACTGTATTGCCTTCAACAACCATGGTGGTGTTTTTGCCATCATTAAAGCTTACTTTATTGTCTTTTTTGATGCTGCTAACGTCATTACCATTGTTTGCCAATGTCCAACCAGCGTCAGCATTTTGGCCGACTTTCTCATTGATACTGGCAATGGCATCGCTTACATTGCTTTCGCCTGTGCCACCAATATCATATTTACCATCGACAGTTTTACCACCAATGGCATTTTGCAAATCACCAGCATTAACACCATTTTTATCAACAGCTTTGTCAAGATTGACTTTATTGCCATCTTTATCAGTCACACCACTGCCAACATTGGTCAATTGCGTACCTTTTTCACCGCCTTCAAAAGTCACT
>JASLDB010000003.1 GCA_030151665.1 Neisseriaceae bacterium | reverse complement strand
TGCTGATGGTGGCGTTGTGAGGGCATTTAGAAATACTGAGCAATTAGATGGTGAGTTGGTGCGCTGCGGCTGGGATGTTGTGGTCGATGGCATTAAATCAATCAATATCACCAATAATGGCCGTGATTTTTCCATTGAAATTGCCAAAACCAGCGGCCAGCAAGCAATACAAACCTTTTCTCTGCCAGTCATGCTCTATATGGGCGTATTTAAACAGGATTGTGATTACCAAAAAGGCGATGTGGTTACTTGGGCAGGTTCGACTTGGCATTGCAATACACCAACCAAGGACAAACCGGGTAAATCAACGGATTGGACGCTAATGGTCAAAAAAGGCCGTGATGGCAAAGATGGTCGCAATGGGCAGCAAGGCGAAAAGGGCGCCACAGGCAGCGATGGTCGTGATCACATGGGCTTGCATGGGATAGGGAATATTAAATGAAAAATCAATTTATTACCGTCGATGAATTTCGTGAATGGTCACGCTTGGATGATTTTGACAGCGATGTATCGCTTGAGCGAATCATTAAAGCCGCATCCGCCGTTGTATTGGCCCACATTAAAAAGCCTGAATTGATTGATTGGGATTTGGCCAAGCCAGAAACCATGCCAGAACAGGTTAAATTGGCCACTTGCATGGCTTCGGCTTATTTGTATGAAAACCGTGAGGGTGGCAACCCATTAACCAGTGGCGTTTTGGCCATATTAAACCCGCTACGCGACCCAGTGGCCATTTAGGAGGATATATGGAAGCTGGAAAACTTCGCCACCGTATTGGCCTAGAGCGTTACCAAACTGGCGGCCAAGACCCCGAAACAGGGTGGGCATTGCCTGCTGCTTGGGTAGAATTTGGCAAAGCATGGGCAGAGGTAACGCCTGTGTCCGCTAAAGAGCTGATTGCCGCTGCGGCAACACATGTGAAATACAATACCCGTATCAAAATTCGTTATCGGTCTGATATTGATGAAAAAGACCGTATTAACTTTCGGGGCAAGTTGTACAACATTACTGGCATTCAACCCGACCCCAATAGTGGCCTTGAATACCTAACCATTTTTGCCAGCAATATGAAAGCAGAGGCCCCACCATGATTACCGTTCGATTAGAGGGCGCAGAACACATCATGCGCTTATTGACGACACTGCCACGCGAAGTTACCGCAAACAGCCGAGGTGGTATGGCGGCATTGGCCATGCGTAAAGGTGCAAGACCGATGCTCAATAAAGCCAAAGAGAATCTTGACCATGCCATTCAAGAAAATGGCTACGATGAATCAACCGGCTTATTGCAACAAAACCTCAAACTACGACGGCACCGCTCGGATTTTAAGGGTGAGAAATTCACCATTGGCGTGGGCAATAAGCGTTACCCAAAGGTGGCAACGCGGGTAACTCGTGGCAAAGACGGTAAATGGCGACCAGTGAAGCGTGACGGGGCGACAACTAAGTTAAACGGCGCCCGCCTTGAGTATGGTACTGAACACCAAAAAGCCACGCCTTGGCTGGTACCTGCATTTGAAGCGACAGCCGAACAAGTAATTCATGATGTGACTGATGACTTAAAACGACGTGTAGATCAAGCAGCCGCTCGATTACTTGGGGGCGGCTAATGTTTCCACCCATTTTTAAGGCACTGGCAGCATCCAAGGCCATTACGGATTTGGTCAAAGATGGTAAAGCCATTCGCATTCACGACTTTGGCCAAGCCCCACAAGGAGTGGCCTATCCCTATTTAACCTTTTACCAAGTATCTGGCCGACCACATGAGAACATCAGCGATGCCCCATGTTCTGACACCGATATTGTTCGTGTCGATATTTGGGCACAGCAGCCCGAACATGTGGCTACCTTGGCTAAAGCTGTGCAAGCGGTATTTGACCAACACCGACAATCAAACAGACTGGCCATGCAAACCATTGATGATGAAACAGGCGCTTATCGTGTCTGCATCGAGGTCGAGTGGCTGCACAGTCGGTAATGTAATTTTTATTAATGGGCTCATCAATCGGTGGGCTTTTTTTATTGGAGTAATACACCATGGCAATTCGTTCTAATGGTACCCACTTGTATTTCTTGGATACAGTAACAGACCCCAAATCACCTGTGCTGCAAAAGCTTAACTGCCCAACAGGGGTAGAGGGCATTGATGGCGGTCAACGCAACAAAATTGACGCTACTTGCTTGACTGACACAACAGATGAAAAGCAAATGACTGGCTTGGCAACGCCAACAGACATGAGCGCCCCTTACAACTTTGACCCCAGCCAAATCAGCCACCAGACTCTGCCACGCTTAAAAGCATCAGGTAAGCCAATTGAGTTTATCGTGTGTTTTTCAGATGGCGAAGGTGAGCCAACAGTGGAAGATGGCAAAATTATCGCCCCCACTGACCGCACATCTTGGAAATTCAATGCCGAAGTTTCAGATAACGCCATCAGCGTGCAAAACAAAGACCTGGTTAAAGGCACTTTGTCATTGGCACGTTCTGGTGCTGGCGCTTGGAAATACAAGGCATAAGGTGAAATAAATGGCTAAATTAGACTTAAAGAAATACCAAACCAAAAACGCAGACCAACCCATCGCCCAAACACTGGAAATGCCAGACGGCACCAAGGGCGATGTTTGGATTAAACCCATGTCGGCATCAGACGCAGCGGCTTTTAAAACGGCTTTGTTTGGTGGCTCAGTGGCCCATTTATCCGATGCCTTGGCTTGGCAGGTGGCCAAATCATTGGTGGATGAAAATGGTGAGCAGCAGCTCACTGTTGATGAAGTGCAATCGCTAGAGCACGATGTGTTCTTGCAGATTGCCAACACCATTCACATGGTCAACAACCCCGAGCCAGAAGCAAAGAAGAAATAGAAGGTGAAGAACGTCTTTGGCACATATTGGCTTTGCGACTTGGCTCTACCGTGGCCGAGTTGCAAGGCCGTATGTCCTATTTGGAGTTCCTGCGCTGGCAGCAGTTTTATTTGGAACAGCCATTTGACGACATTCACCTATATTTGCGTCCAGCAGCATTAATCGCCTGTTCAATGACTGGCGCTGATTTTAGTGAAACCATGGATCATTTGTTGAATCGCCAAGTTGCTGATGCAGACAATGATGATGAATTGATTCCCGATGGCTTGGAGGTGTTGGCTAAGGTTAAGGCGCAGTTTGGTGGTGAAGGTCGTTACTCATAAGTTAGATAAGTTATTGGTATAGAATGTTATTTGTATTTGGAATATAAATAGTATACAGAAGTTTTTTTATATGAATTTGTATTATTAAACCCTTAATACAGTTTTGTATTAAGGGTTTAATAATGATAACTATGTAAGTTTAACGTAATTACTTTACGCTATATAAATTTGACCACATATAGACTAAACACTACAATCCATTGTAATTTATATCAATAGCATGAGTGATGATGATGGGACAGGGTTATTTTTTTGATACATTAGTGAATATTGACAGCAATTCTAAATTAAGAAAACCTCAGATTGAAAGTTATTTGAAGATAAAATCGTTTTATCAAAATAACCCCAGTGGTGAGGCGCTTGTTGTTTTGCCTACGGGTACGGGAAAGTCTGGTTTAATTTCAATTGCGCCTTATGGTGTAAGTAATGGTCGCGTTCTAATCATTACACCAGGATTAGTGACAAATGATAGTATTGATAAAACAATAGCCCCTCTTCGTGATAATTTTCTTATTGATCGCGATGTTATTTTTAATATAGAAAAATTACCTGTGGTAGTAGCATATAATTCAGAATTACGAGAAAGTGACTTGTATGACAGCAATATTGTATATGCTAATATTCATAAAATTGTAGCTACAAAATCAAAGCATGGGAATAGCTTAGTTGAAAATGTACCAAATGATTTCTTTGATTTAATTATTATTGATGAATGCCATCATTCTGTAGCAAATAGCTGGGTTGATGTTTTAAATTACTTTAAAAATGCTAAAAAATTGCATGTCACTGGGACGCCATATCGTGGCGATGGGCAAGAGCTACCTGGAGAAGTCATTCATGAAACTAGTTTATCTGAAGTAATGAGAAATGGGTTTGTTAAGTCTCTTAGAAAACAAACTGTTAATGCACATTCTTTGGAATTTATTTTACCAGAACAGCCAAATGTACCATTAACTAAAGAAGAGGTTTTGCAGTTTAAAGACATTGAGTGGTTGCAAAAAAATATTGCTTTGTCTGATGCTTGTTCCCTTGATGTTATAGATGCAAGTATAGAGGCATTGAACCTTTTAAAAGAATCTTCACCAAAGGTGCCACATAAAGTGTTGGCAGTTGGCTGTAGTATTGCACATGCTGAACGATTGCATGAGTTATATTATAGTAAGGGGATAAATTCAGTTATTGTTCACAGTGAATTGACTAAAGAAGATACTAAAAGTGCATTTGTTCAAATTGATACAAATCAGTGTGATGTCGTAATTTCAGTAAATATGTTAATGGAAGGGTATGATCATAAATATTTAACTGTTTTAGCTTTATTTAGACCATATCGAAGTTTGAATGCATTCGCACAAGTGATTGGTAGAGTTTTAAGAGCAATCCCAGATGAAGAAATTACTGACGCCCTTATTGATAATAATGCTGTTGTAATATATCATTCTGGTACAGGTTTGGATGATATGTGGCGCACATTTCAAAAGGATGTGGACCGCTCAAAACAAAAAAACATTAGAGATTATGATATTTCTGAATTTGAATACGTTGAGCGATCAAATGATCAGGCTATTATCTCCACAGATGGTGTGTATATTGGTGATAAAGACTCATATCTACTTGATGTCGATTTTAATCAGCTATTTGAACAGAAACGACAAGAGATTAAAGATAAAGTTTCGAGTATTCTTGAAGCACTCCCTGAGGAGTTTAGAGATGCTGCACGTGAGGGTATTGAGAAGAAAGTACTGAATCAAACAAGTCCTGAAATTGATGAAATTTTATTAGTAAAAAGACCTGCCGCAGCTAGAGAGCAGCTAAGAACTTTACTGAAAGATGCCGCAAATAATGGTGCTACAGATTTACTTTCAGATTATAATCTAGACCCTAAAGACAATACGCTGTATGAGTCATTTCGTAGAGTGCTTTATCAATTACCACCATCCCTGTCAAATGATGGCATCTTAGTTCGTTATATTAACTCAAAGTTATTTAATAAATATGGGCCTGTTGGTAAAAGAACGAATGATTTATTAATGGCATCATTAAATGAAGTGACTAGTATTGTCGATGATTTAAGGAGTATTCTTAATGGAATCGAACATAAATAAAATTATTAATGCATTATTAGGCCTTGAACTTAATAATGGGATACAGCCATCTGAGCTTGCTGATTCGTTATATGATAATAACTATTCAGAGCTGGATATAAAAAAAACTGAAACTAGTATTATTGCTACTATTAAATTTACAGAAGATTTTGATGGTACATCTCAGTATTGCACCATGCGTTATCATTATGGCACTGATAGAAAACTATATTTGATTGAAGAAAAATTAGGAAAATCTAATTTCAAAAAAAGCTGGTGTCGTGATGATGTAATAAAAAAATATATTAATGAATTAAAAAACATTGCTAGTGCTGAATGTATAGATATACAAAAATTTGTTTCAACAATACCAAAGAAATATAGAAGCAGTAGTTTTTTAAAATTGTTAAAAGAAGTAGCATGAAGATCTATATTTAAATAAAGACCACTCTTTGGAGTGGTTTTTTATTGCCTATTATTTATTTTTGAGTGAATAACATGAAAAACATAATTGGAATACTCGCCATCATCCCAACGTTTGCTTTTGGTTACATCTCAAGCGAAGGGGATGAGTACCGCACAGTTGAAACAAAAAACAAGACTGTCCTGACGAGCCATAACAAAAAAATATACATAATCAATGCAGCCATTGTGAACTCAGGCAAGCATATTATTAGCCTATACAAAGACTGCAAAGCGACATCCAACTTACTGGGAAAAGGTAGATGGGAATGGGCTAATGGCGGTCCAGTCGTTCACCTTGATTTTGAGGGGTACGGGAGCTCAATAGGCTTTCCAAGGCAAGACCCACCATTTGATGGTAAGTATTGTTATATGTATTAATAGATAATCTGGCGCTATAAAGAAAGCTCAATTGTTAACTCAAGTGGGCTTTTTTGTTGCTTATTGGTAAATACTTGGTTAATATGCAGTCACGAGGTGTCGTAGCCTCAACAAACGGTTAATCACTCCGTTATTGTGATTTTTTTGTGCCTAGAATTTTCATAATGCGTTCTCCAAAACGTATGAGTTTTTATGGCCGAGAGGGTGAGGAAATACAATACCTGTTTACAGGGAATTACTCCATCCTGTTTTGTTGGGACTACGAACCTCTTGGTCACCCATTTGGGCTTTAGAAACTCGTAGATAAACAAAAGGGAGTTCACCTTATGAACGCACAATTAACATTCAACCAAGTATCATTCGATGCAATAAATATTAAACAAGACCAGCAAATCTGGGTTAATGCAAGTGATCTTGCCAAAGCACTTGGCTATAAAAAAGCCGATGCTGTAACTCAAATTTATAATCGTAATGCAGATGAGTTTTCACCATCAATGTCACAGACCCTCAAATTGAGTGTCAGTGGAAATATCAACGACTTACAGCATAAATCGGTGAGAATCTTCTCTCTTCGTGGTTGTCACTTGGTTGCTATGCTTGCCAAAACAGCAGTAGCAAAAGCATTTAGAAAATGGGTGCTGGATTTAATCGAATCAGAAGTAAATAAACACCATATCCTTACCACAGCTGATGAACGGACAGGCCTGCGCCAAGCCGTTGATGCACTGGTTGGAAAGCATGGTTTACTTTACCCTGACGCTTATAAAATGATTCATCAGCGATTCAATGTAAATAGCATTGATGAATTGACCGTTGAACAAATAGCCGAGGCTGTTGAATACATACACCGCCTGACGCTTGGGCACCAAGATGACAAGCAACGCGAAGACATCAATTTAAAAGCAGTGCTTACGCTTGCTGACTGGTGCTCACACTGGTATTTCAAGTACAGCGAGGCATTGCGTATTATCAATCCAAGAATGATTGCAGCGGTTCACGATTGTTTTCAGGACATGAGATTTTCGCTGGCGGATGTTGGTAAGAGATACGGTGTGCCAATACGAAGCCGCGACAGCATGAAAAACTTCCCTTGGGATGGTACGGCGCAGGAACGAATGTATTTTGGGGTTAAATACCCAGCTTAATTAAGTAAAATTTAAATAATAGCCTTACTGGTAACAGTAGGGCTATTTGTGTTGGCCGTGATAAGATTCTCAATATTCTATATTAAGAGAAAGAATGATTCGTGAGAAGCTTATTTATAGCATTGTGTGCATTGATGCTGTCTGCGTGCGGCAGCTCAGAAAAGAATGAAGCAGTCGAAGCGATTAAGTTTCGACTAAAAGACCCTGATTCTGCCACTTTTGATAAGGTGAAAGTGGTAACAAGTGAGGATGGTAAAAAACATGTATGTGGTCGATACAATGCAAAAAATAGTATGGGTGGATATTCAGGATATTCTCGCTTCATCTATGATGTAGCTGAGAAATCTATTATTGAAATTCCACTTTCTCCCGCAAGTAGCATGAATGCCACTGACTCTATGACTGTAAGTTTGAATTGGCTATACTCCTGTGAGGAAATGAGTGAAAAGCAGATGCAAGAAATATTTGCAGATACTAAAAAATACTCAAAAGAATTAGATTATCTCAATATACAAATATCAGGAATTAATCATAAATATCAGAATAATTTAATCAGCAAGGATGAGTGGGATAAAGAAATTAATCATTACAAAGATAAACTAAAAGAGATAGATGTTTACTATGAAGATGTATTGAAAAAAACAGATATATCTAAGATGTAAGCATTTAAATATTATCAAAGTAATGACTGAGGGGAGTTATGATGAATAAAGTTATTTTTTATTGTTTCTAGGTTTGCCTTTTCTACATACCGCACAAGCAAAATTGGTGGAAGATGATCCAATTGTAATGCGGGCGGCGGCAGTGGATGTATTAAATAAAAGTGCTATTAATGGCTTGGCTCATGAGGCTAATAATTGTTATAAAAATGAAGTACAAAGTAAATTGTATCGTTATTATTTTGATTACTCCTCAAGAATTATTAGCACTGTAATGATTGATATGCTTAATGAGGATGATGGCAATAATATTCCATACAATATCTATTTTGATGATGAGATGTTTGGGGAGCGAGTGTATATGAATTTATATGGTCCAAATCAATCATCAATGGATGAAACTAATCAACATTTGCAGTCAACATATGAAAATTTAAGCGAAATTATCCGAGATGTGTTTTATCAAAAATTCGATAAAAAATAAATTGGTAATTAAATTAGGTCAATTGGCAGAGTGGATTAAAGATGTTGAAATATATTGTGATGACAATTTGTTTAGCAATTGGAGTGGCAAACATAGCCAAAGCCAATACTATTGATAATGGTACATACATTGGTAGTAGATATAAGCGGGTTAATATTTATTCTTATGACGACCAAGGGACACACCAATATCAAATGCTATTGGGCGGGCTATACGAGGATAATGCATTGATATTCAAATCAGCATCATCACAACCTATCAGCCCTGATAGGGAGTATAGCTTTATTATGGAGCCAGATCCTTATGGTGATGAGGAGCCTAGCAGCTGCATCATAAAAGCCAAATGGGATAACAATGGAAGCCTAATTCTTAATGGTGGCAATGGTTGTGAGAGTGAACGCAAATTTTTTGGGATGTTTTCATTTGCAAAAGAAGTCACGAATATACCTTCTGAATACCATGGCTTATGGGATGAGACCAATAAATGTAGTGGATCACATTTGGTTGTCATGAAAGACGTTTTTAACCCTGATTATGATTATGGTGCTGTTTATCCTATTCATCTTGAGAATATAGATGGTGGATGGTTGAAAATCAGTGGTTATGAGTTATATGAAAACTTCGCTTCTAGTTCATATGTTCAATTGAAAAAACAAGGAAGTAAGTTGTTGGCAAAAGGGCATCACCATGGGATGGATTTTAATCGTACTTTGGTACCATGCACTGATTAATAATTGGTTTTTATTTTAGATTTGGAATGGCCTCATTGCTTGTTGTGATGGGGCATTTTTTATGGGTGATTGATATGGCTGCAGGAAGTGTATTAATTGATTTGCTTTTGCGTACTGGAGCATTTGAAACAGATACAAAACGTGCAGAGAAGCGCTGGAGTGATATGACAAACTCCATTAAGAGTAGCGCGGCTGCGATGGCAGGTACTTTTGCTGGTGTTCTCACGGTTGGTTCAGTTATTCAGATGGCCGATGAATATAGTCAAATGGCCTCACGTATCAAAAATAGTACAGCTTCAACTGAAGAATATGAGTTGGTGCAAAAGCGTTTGTCACAATCTGCTAAAGATACCTATCGCTCGCTGGCCGAAGCACAGGGCATGTTTGTGGATTTGTCATCTGCATTAACTGCATCAGGAAAAAGTATTGAGTCACAATTGGATTTTGTTGATAGCTTGTCGTTTAGTTTTGTGGCTAATGCAGCATCTTCACAGGGTGCAGCTTCTGCTCTGAATGCCGTAAACCGATCGTTATTAACTGGCAAAGTATCTGCAAATGATTGGGTGTCCATTTTAAATGCGGCTGATAATACGGCAGGTTTACTTGCAAAAAGCATGGGCATGTCTGAGGTGGAAGTTAGAAAACTTGGCATCGCAGGGAAAATCACGGCTGACCAATTGTATGTGGCATTAGAGCAATATTTGAGTGTTAATAAAGACCTTGCGACGAAAATGTCTGCTTCGTTTGCTGATGGTTTGCAGGTGTTTAAAAATTCCTTGGTTGAATATATTGGCCAAGCAAATGAAGCAACTGGTGTAACACAAGGACTTGCAAATACACTTAGTTTTGCAGGTAAGAATATTGATACGTTAGCGGCTATTGTTGGTGGTGTTATGATTGGCCACATGGGTCGTTACACACAAATGGCCTATGCCAAAACAAAATCCTCCATGTCTGAGGCTGCTGCTACTTATCAGGCAGCACTAGCAGAACGAACCAATGCTGCAGCTGTTTTGGCCAATATGCAGGCAAAGAACGCTGCATACACTGGTTCTGTTCGATATTCAGCAGCAAAGATTGCTGAGGCGCAAGCATCATTGGCGGCGGCTAATGCCGCAACACGAGAGGCTTTTGCCAAGACGGCTTTAGGCCGTTCAGGTAGTGCGTTAATGGGTGTGTTTGGTGGGCCTGTGGGTTTGGCTGCAACAGTTGGTTTGGTTGCCTATAGTTTTCTTCAAGCAAGTTCGACAGCCGCGAAAAATTCTGAAGTATTAAGTAGACAAGTTCCAATTGTAGCTCAGCTGACAGGAGAATGGGGTAAGTTGTCTGACAGCATGAAACAAGCCAAGCGCGTTGAGCTAAAGGACCAATTAGCAGATATAAATAAGCAAATCGGGGAAACAAAAGCTAAATTATTGAGTATTGCATTGCCTATGAATCATGATGGCATTAGTTATTTGAGCAATGATGAGTGGAAAAGCAACCACCAGGCTATTAATGATTTTGCGACAAATACCAATAAACTTGATGATATGCTAGGTAAGTTATCAAATACAGCACAAGTTAATCAAAAGCAATTAAAAAAATATGCTTTAGAATATGTGGAGTTAAAGGATAGGTCAGATAAAGCAACAGAGTCTCTTTCATATATGAACGGCGAAATGAGCAGCACGACAATATCTGCTGGAAATGGGAATTCAGGGGTTAATAAGTTCAGTGATAGTATTCAAAGCATGGTGGAGAGTTTAAAAAAGGCGAATGAAGAATTTGCAAAATTAAAAGGACAGTGTGTAGGTAATGATTTTGAAAATAAAATTAGGCTAGATTTATTGAAAAAAGGCGTTCACCCAGATATTGCAGGAAAAATGGCTAAGGTTGGAGGGTTGTACAAGGGAGCTGATGAGGGTAGTAGACAGTCCGCAATGTTTAGTATTTATAAAGAAGCAAGAGAGGCAATGGAGGTAGAAAAAGAATCTGCCAAAATTATTAAAGAACGATGGAGTGATGCGGAGAAAAAATCAAAAAAAATAAAGAGTAATGTTGAAAAGACAGCTAAATATTTATCTCCTTATGTTGGTAATTTTAGAATCTCAAGCGAAATGAGCCAGTCAAGATTGAATCCTAAAACAGGCAAATTAAGCCGACATGATGGGGTTGATGTTGCAATGCCAATAGGCACTGCTGTTCGCGCAATGGCTGATGGCATTGTTAAGGCAGTTAAGTACAATAAAGATGGGTATGGTAAATATATTGATATTCAGCACAATGATGGCTCACAAGCAAGATATGCACATTTAAATGGGTACCTAGTTCAGCAAGGCCAATCTATAAAAGCAGGGCAGAATATTGCATTATCAGGGAATACTGGTAGATCAACTGGACCTCATTTACATATGGAGTACCGAGATAAATTAGGACAATTGGCTGACTTTAGAAATATTATTGGCGACAGTGTAGGCAAAAAATCATTTGGCGAAATTTCTAATCCATCAATGGAATATATAAGGTCATTAACTGAGCAAATATCACTTATTGGGGCAGTCACTGAGCATGAAAAATTACTTGCCAATATCCAGCTTGGCCGATATGGGAGTTTGAATGCTGAACAGCAAAAAGAGCTGGAGTATTTGGCTAAAATCTATGATGACCGTCAAAAATATATTGAGCTTGATGCATTCAAAGAGGAGTCTGCTAAAAACTTTTCCGACCTAGAATTCGAAATCGGCCTAACAGGCAAAGCAGCCAAAGAAATTGAAAAGCTGCGTTTCTTCCGTGAATTGGATACCAAAGCCAAGGCGTTGAGTGCAGGCATGTCTGACGAGTACATTGCCAAATTAACTGAGGAAATCGAAAAGCAGCGTGAGTTGT
The DNA here is from genome assembly GCA_030151665.1 of Neisseriaceae bacterium. Taxonomy (GTDB): domain Bacteria; phylum Pseudomonadota; class Gammaproteobacteria; order Burkholderiales; family Neisseriaceae; genus JASLFS01. The sequence goes on along the minus strand of JASLDB010000003.1, from coordinate 2,726 downwards.
TTGCTGATTATCAGATGGCCAAAGAATTAAGTGGTGATGATTGGAAAGCTGGCATTTATGATGGCTTAACCAGCTTTATGGATAGTGCAGGCACGATGCGAGATCAGTTTGCTAATGCCACCACAGGGGTGATGAATAGCCTTGGAGATATGATTGGCAATTTTGCTGCAACAGGAAAGGCCAATTTTAAGGACATGGCGGCATCTATTTTATCTGACTTAGCCAAGATTGCTATTCGCATGGCGATGATGAAATTGATTGATGGTCTTTTTAGCCGTGGATTTGGTGAAGCTGCAGCACCTAGTGCAGCATGGAGTCAGTGGGGCGGTTCTTATGGCTTTGCTGATGGTGGCTATACTGGCCTTGGTGGTGTTAATGAACCTGCTGGCATTGTCCACAAAGGTGAGGTGGTGTTTAGCCAAGCCGATGTTAAGCGTTTTGGTGGCGTAGACAAAGTAGAGGCCATGCGCACTCGTGGCATTCGTGGTTATTCTAATGGTGGTATTGTTGGTGGGCGTAGCAGTACAGACTCTAGCAATAAAGGCATGATTGTGAATATCAACAATAATGCCCCTGTTGAGGTTCAAGCAAGCCAAAGTGTAGATGTTAATGGCCTTGCTACGCTTGAAATTAGTATTATTAACAAAGCAGTTGCAGAGGTTAATCGACAAATTACCACTGGCGGGCAAACATCAAGAGCAATGCAAGGGGCTTTTGGTGTCAAACGGCAAGCTAGGTAGAACATAAGGTCACATTAGTGGCCTTTTTTTATTGGAAAAGATAATGGCTACATTCGAAGAAGCAATGCTTGAGGCGTGCGCATCTGCACCAAGTCATGAAATTATTTATTACACAATTGAAATTCATCACTCTGCATTTGTTGAACCGATTCGATTGGTGCAAGGAAATGATGATATTGTGGCTCGGCTGGAAAAGGATGCGCCACGAGATGCTGGCAATATGGTTACTTTTATTGGGGCTCCATGGGACTTGACGTTGCCTGCAATAGAAGAAGATAGAGTCCCAGAATTAAAACTATCATTTGATAATGTTAGTCGTGAAATTACGCAAAATATTAGCGAGGCGGTAAGGCAAGGTGAGGCTGTTAAAATTATTTTTCGACCTTATTTAGATAGCGCATTGAGTGCTGGCCCTCAAATGAACCCACCCATCGAGATGGAAATTATGGATGCCACAGCAAATAATTATCAAATTCAAATTACAGCAAATGTAGAGGATATTTTTCATGCTGCATTTCCATTGACAAGGTATACAAATGAGCGATTTCCAACACTTAACTATAACGCCTGATGATGTATGGAACTATGTTCTGAATTATCAATATGGCGACAATGCTTGTGGTGAAAATAATCAATTTAATTGCTGGGGCTTGCTGCGCGAGATTCAGCAGAAATTTTTTGGCATTAACCTGCCCATAACAAGTTTAGGTGATCCAATTGCTCAGCTATATAGCAATAAAATGAAATCAGGAGCATGGATGGTGGTCGACCAGCCGTTCCATGGCTGTGGCGTACTAATGCGTGACGGCCGTGACCCTCATTGTGGTGTTTGGTTGGATTTTGATGGAGGTGGCGTATTACATTGCGAACGAGGCAATGGCGTTTTGTGGCAAAGAGAGCAAGATTTACGATTATCTTGTTACGCTAATCTTAAGTTCTATAGGTTTGATAATGAAAAATCAAGTAACTGCATTACATGATGCATTTAGGCCATCACTCAATCCAAATTATTATGAATTAACAGCGCCTACATCAATTAAAGATATTTTAAAAAGACAAGGTATGTTAGACGAAAAAGGCACTCGAAAGGGTGCCTTTGTTGTTGCTGTGGATGGTGATTATAAGCTGGAAAAGAATTGGGATGATTTGGTTTATCCTACAAATCTTATGGTTACGATTGCTTTGCCACCTCATTTGCAAGGGGGTGGTGGCGGTAGTAATCCAATGAGAATGGTGTTGATGGTAGCTGTAGCGGTTGCAGCAGCTTATACCGGTGGTGCAGCTGCTGCATGGGCTGGCGCAGCTGGGTATGGTGCAGGGGCAACTGCTGCAATTGGCGCCTTGGCTGCTACAGCTGTAATGATAGCTGGAGGTATGTTAGTTAATGCTTTACTGCCAATGCCTCAACCTGGAGGGGTGGACGGAGCACAGCCCAAACAATCTTATTTTATTGGGCCACAGGCCAATCAATCACGAAGCAGTTCGCCAATTTCAACATTGTATGGTCGAAGGAGAATTTACCCTGATTTGGCAGCACAGCCGTATGTTGAGATTTCTGGTAATGAAGTGTATTTACATCAGGTATTTTGTTTGACACAAGGGAGGGTGGATATTGAGCAGATCTGTATTGAAAAAACACCAATTGCCAATTTCCAAGAGGTTGAGTTTAAAGTTTACGAACCCAATCAGGCGATGAATTTATTTCCTGATAATGTATATACTGCACCAGAAGTTCAGGGGTTAAAGGTTGAGTATAAAGATGATGGAGAGTCAGTATTAATTGGTTATGATAGGGTAGAAAGTCATACTTTTGTTAGAACCATAGCTAATAGCATTCCAAGTGTTGTAGGGCATGAGTATAAACGCACGGTCACCCATTATCCAAAGTATGAAAAGGTTGGATTTGCATGGTCTTATATTGCCACGCCTCTTGGTACGGAGACAACTCGGCTGGGTATTGATATTAGTTTTCCTCGTGGATTGGCT
>JASLDB010000032.1 GCA_030151665.1 Neisseriaceae bacterium | reverse complement strand
GTTGGCTGTTTTTGCCATGCCATCGTCTCTTGTGCAATCTGTCCCATGGCAATTTGATACACATCGTTTAAATCCGTATCCACACCATGTTCTTCACAATACACCCGTGTGTATTCAGGCAACAGCACATGATTGGGCAGTTGACTGGCTAACCATTTTGATAAATGCGATTTGCCACACGATTCTGGTCCTGCAAATACAATTTTTTGTGTCATTGTCATGGCTTTTTCGGGCTTGGGTTTTAAAAACCAGCCAATTAAAGTAAACTGCTTATTTTAACGGAATTTTCGTCATGCTGTCCTGCCCTTTGTGCCAAGCTCAAAACGAACATGTATTATTGGCTAACGATACCATTCGCATTATCCACACAACAGAAAATCCCTTGGTTCCCGGCTTTTGTCGTGTGATCTGGCAAAAACACGTGGCAGAAATGAGTGATTTAAGCAGCGAAGAACAACAGGTATTATGGTATTGGGTCAATAAGCTTGAACAAGCCATGCGAATAGTCCTCCAACCCAAAAAAATTAACTTAGCCAGTTTTGGTACCATGGTGCCGCATCTGCATTGGCATGTTATTGCCCGCTTTGAAAATGATGCTTATTACCCTGATGCCATTTGGTCAACCGCCAAACATCAAAACATCCCTCAATTGCCTGACAACTGGTTGCAACAATTAAGCCAATTATTGCAACAAGCCGATTAACCACAGGAAAAATTATGCGCTCATTATTTACCATGCCCGATATTAGTCGTCGACAGGTTCTACAAACTGGATTGGCAACTGCTGGTGCAGGTCTATTGCAAGCATGTGCGGGCACCAATCCCCCACCTCCGACAACCAAACAACCCACCAATCCTAATCCTGTTCGCCCCATTAACCATGGTGGCAATAACGTTGGTTTACGCTTATTTGCACCAGCTGGTTTTTTATCGGATGCCAACCAATCCAATTTAGCCATTTCACGCTTAAATGCAGCTGGCTTTCAAGTGGCCAACCCAGAAGTCATTTATCGCCGCTACCTGCGCTTTGCAGGTACGGATAGCCAACGCAGCAATGACTTACAAGAAGTCGCCATGGGCCATGTAGCAACCCCGAAAGTGCTATTGGCTTGCCGTGGCGGCTATGGTTCTATCCGTCTATTGCCCCATATTGATTTTGACCGCTTAGGTGCTCGCATGCAAGAAGCAGGTACCTTGATGATTGGTTACAGTGATATTTCTGCGATTCAATTAGCGTTATTGGCCAAAAGCAAAACGCCCAGTTTTGCAGGCCCCATGTTATACAGTGAGTTTGGTCGAAACACCCTAGATATTTATTCGATGCAAAGCTTTATTGAGGCGACCACACAAACCAGCAATACCCTGTCAATTAGCAGTATGCAAAGTCGTTCTGCCAATATCAATGGTACATTCTGGGGTGGCAACCTAACTGTATTAGCCTCCTTGGTTGGCACAGATTACATGCCCAATATTTCGGGTGGTATTTTATTCATTGAAGATGTCAACGAACAACCTTACCAAATTGAACGGCATTTACAATCGCTACACTTAGCAGGCATTTTGAAAAACCAACAGGCCATTGTATTGGGTAACTTTAATATGGGTCGAATTCAAGACGTGTATGACAGCAGTTACAACCTAAGCAGTGTCGCAAATACCATTAGCCAAGTGGCCAAAATCCCTGTTTTCACTGATTTCCCATTTGGTCACATTACCAGTAAAACCACCATGCCATTGGGCGCACAAGCTTCGCTTCGTCCCATGTCCAGTGGCGGCTACAGTATTACCTTTAGCCACTACCCAACCCTCAATGCCAATCAATTGGCGCTAAATAATCTACTACCTCCACCTCCACCAGTGATTCCTGTGGATGAAGGCATCAGCTTAGAAGGTTTTATGTAATACCAAAACACCTACCCATAAAATACTGGTAGGTGTTTTTTTAATCTAACATTGATACGTTTGGTCTGGATTTCATCCAATCCTATTGTGATTAATCAAATATATTTTCATCGCCAAAATGCTTCAATATCATGCCGAAAACCACATTTTATAGACCATCTGGGCGGCTGTAATCAACAACATTGTTGCAAAAGCCAACTTCAATGCACGTGTTGGCAGTTTATGTGCCACTTTAACACCCAAAGGTGCGCAGCTAACCGTACCAATTGCCAAAGCAATCATGCCTGGTAAAAAAACGAAACCTAACATCCCATGTTCCAAATCGGTATAAGCCCAGCCTGTGACAATATAGCCAATGGCACCCGATAAAGCGATGGGCCAACCCAATGCAGCAGATGTACCAACCGCATTAATCATCGGCAAATTACAGTACAACATAAAAGGAATGCTCATGGAGGCGCCACCAATGCCCACCCAACTAGACAAACAACCAATAATCGATCCCACAATGCCTGTGCCAACATGGCCAGGAAAACCGCGTGCACCTTTGGGTTTCAAATCAAAGATCGTTTGGATGGCAATGGTTAACACAAACACCACAAAGAAAATCTGCAATCCATGACTGGGCAAAAACTTAGCGATTACACTGCCGACCATGACACCCAAAATCATCCATGGTGCAAAGCGAAACACAATATCCCAGCGCACAGCTTTTTTCTTATTTTGTGCCATCACACTGGAAAAATTGGTAAACACCATCACCGCCATGGAAGTGCCCACTGCCACATGTTGCACATTATCATGTATGCCCAATACGCCCAATAACCAAATCATAATGGGCACAATAATCAAACCACCACCCACACCCAATAACCCTGCAATAAAACCAGCGACACCACCCAAAAACAATACGGGCAGCAAAATTGACATTTGCCACATTTCATTTTCCTCTTGTGTGCTCAATACACACGATTTTTATGATGGGTTTCATTCGCACCCATTAACATGAAAAACTCATTACTTCCAATACCTCTTCAACTGAGGCATATCACTCATACGAGCCCCAGTATAATTCATCTTTTAACAATTGGCGCATAAAAACGCCCGAAACATTAATATCAAATGAAACAATCTATATGGTTTCATCAGCCGCATCTGTTGCTTGCTCAGCAATAGTGTACAAAGCCAGATGATACCCATTCAAATAAGTCAATAAGACTTTTGCTGTTATGTATTCCCGAAATACAGACCAGGGCGACGCTGAATGTTATTTAATAAATGATGGTCTATTGTTTTCAATGCGATTTCCTTCTAAAAACGCTTGTAATCAGCAGCAAAAAAGCAAGCCTAAGCTTGCTTTTGTCTTTTTAATCCATTAAACCATGGTGATTACAGCGAATCAGGGTCGTTAAAATCAGCAGCCAAATTCAAGGCTTTTTGCCGCTCAGCCTGTGCCAAACCATTTTTTTCCATGTCATCAAAAACCTTGGCCAAGGTAATGTGTCCTTGTACAGAGGGTTGCAATGATAAACTGGCTTCCAAATAACTTTGTGCTTTACCCCATAGTTTTTTGGTATAGGTCAACTGCCCCAAACACAATAGCAATTTAGCATCGTTAGGTTCTTCTTTTAACCAACTTTCAGCTTGTTGCAAAATTTTATTTTGCTCAGCCTCACCCAAATACAACATGCTTTGACTTAAAGACTGCAATAATAAAGCATCACGGCTATTGGGGTAGTAACGACGCACCCATTGTACAGCTTGGCCATACAAGCCCAATTGTTGGTATTTTTGCGCAATTTCCACTGCCAAAACATTGGCTTTCTCATCTTCAGGAATGCGCTTTAAACAGGATTTTAAATCACGCAAATCTTGACACTTGCCCAATAATTGTCGGTAAGCATACAAACGGTAACTTTGTGCTTCGTTATCGTTAATGGCACCTGATTTTAATAATTTACTGGTCAAATTCAGAATTTGTGAATTGTCTTTGGTGTCTAAACTGTAGCGCAATTCCAATTTAACCAATGATGTCAACTGCGCATTAATGCCCTTGGCTTGTGCCAAATATTGCTGAGCAACATCATATTCATGATGGCTTAAAGCACTTTGGGCTTGCAATAAATAACGTGACAATTGCATTTTTTCTGGTAACTGCGCTATTTGCTCCAAATAGCGATCTCGTGCAGCAAAATCATCAATTTGATCTGCACTGTGGGCAGCCATCATTAATGCCAATTGGCGTGCTTCACCCGCATGCTTATTACTCAAAATACTATCGGCTTTTTGTTGGGCTTTTTGAAAGCGACCTTCAAAATAAGCTTGACCTGCTTCGGTTAGCGCTTGGCTAGCCTGTTTTTGCTTGCGATTACGGCTAAAATTTTTCAAACCAGATGGTATATGCAAAATACCAGTCAATAATTTAAACACCATCCAAATAACCGCAACCAACACCACCAAATACAAAATAAATGCATTTAGATTCATGTGGCGCAATGTTTTGCCTGTGAGTAAATAAATTTCACCTGTAAATTGTTGTGCACCCAATGCAACACCCACGGCCACAACAAACAGCACAATAATCCAAATCAGTGCTCTCATAGTGGACGACCTTTCTGAGCAGGTACAACTTTAGTCGGCTCTACTTTGGCAGCGCTAGCAGTCACATCACTGGCAGTTGCTTCTTCCATTTTTACTTGACTGGCTTCATCTGCACTCGGTGTTACTGCGACTTCAGGTAAAGCAATGTGCTCACCCAAAACCTGTTCTTGGTATTGATTCACCGCACCCAAACTGTTTTTCAACAAATCAGCTGTTAAGTTATTTTGTAAATTCAATGCCTGTAATTTAGCCAACTCTCCCAACCATGCTTTAACTGTCTCGTTATTCAAATCATAGTATTGGCGAATGGTGGTTTCAATATTGTCCAAATCATTGCGGTAAACATCGGCTTGTCGTTGCATTAAAGCAATGCGAGCATCAATTAAACGCAAGCGCAAATTTTCACGCACAAAATAGCTTTGCTCAGGTGAAATTAACATGGCATCTTTATTATCGATTTCTCGAACCTGTACCAAACCACCCAAAGTATCTTTAATTTGCGCCCAAGCTTTTTCCCACCATGAGGCATTAGCATCCACCACAGGAGCAACTACCTTAGCTGCTACATTGGTATCTCGTTTCATTGTACTATCAATCACCAATGGCAAACCAGACACCGCAGACTCTAAGCGGTCTAACTGTAAGGCGTAAAAGGTCAAATCGACTTGTTTAATCTCTTTTAATTTAGCCAAATCTTCACTAATCGCCTTTTTAATGGGTAGCAATTGTGGTTTATCAAATTGACTTAAACGATTCAATAAATTTTCTAAAGCCACGGTTGCACCTGTGACATTACCACTAAGCAACAACTGTTGATTGGCAATATTCAATGCATATTCTGTTTCATTCACAAGCCAGGCATCGCGGCCTTTCATCAAATCTTGGTAAGCCGCGCCCAATTTTTCAATATCAGCTTGGTTTTTGCCTTCTAAAGTTTGAAATTGCAACAAAGATTTTTCATAATCTTCTTGCTTACCAATGGATTTTTGCAATAACGCATTGTTTTCAGAATTGCCCAAACCCGCATTGTTAATTTTTTGTGTCCAAATGGTATCAATGCTTTTTAAAGCATTTTGACCTTGTACAAACAAGAAACCACTGGCACCCAAGGCCAACAATGACAAAACCACAGCACCAAATGCCATGCCTTTGCCACCACCTTGTTTAATAATAATGGGTTCATTTTTACTTACTGTTTGTTGCTGATCAGCCGCGTTTTTATCGGTCATTGTCTGCTCCGCTGATAGATTAGAATTGATTTTTTGATGGCTACCATCAGCTGCTTGCTTAACAGAGTCTGAGGTAACTTGGGTATTTTCTGAGGCGATATCGACCGCTTCATTCACGTTCGTTGAGTCTGTTGAATTATCTTTGGTCATATCCATCCCATTCATATTGCAATTGAGCACAAATTTTATCATGATCAGTTGCACAGTTTACCACGCGACTTATGCCTTGTTCATGTAAAAATGCAGTAATGCGTGGATGAATACTAAAGTATAACAAGGATTTTAATGCAGTATGCAACGGTGTGGGCACTTGTGTAAACAATTGTTGTGCCATTTCTTTTGAACCCACTAATACCGCAATATGTGTATTCAAAGCCAATAATCGGCTTAAGATTGTCCAATCCAACAATGCCTGCCTTCTTTCATAAACAGACAAACACATTACCCGAGCACCTTTGGCTTGTAAAGAATCTGCCAATAAATGACGACCGGTTTGCGCACGCAATATCAGCACGTTTTTACCTGCAATCCCCTGCCAAAAAGGCAAGCGCAACACAGCTTCGCTATCATGACCATCATTGGGATAAATAATTCGATCAGCAGCCACATACCGAGCCAAAGCCTTGGCACTGCCCTCCCCAACACAAGCAAATTTGACGGTTTGGGGAATATGTGTCAAATGAGGCATCACCAAATGCACCGCACTGGGGCTAACAACAAAAATCACATCAGCATCCAAAGCGACTTGTTGCATGGTGTCCATCACTTCAGGCAACAACACCATTTGCAAAGGACAAAAATGCACAGCTTGCCAACCTTGTTGTTGTATCGCGCTCATCAAATCACGACTACTATCCAGTGGCCTGGCAATCAACAAAGTGGGCAAGGCTGCCAATGACTGACTATGGGTCATTTATTGATCGCTAGATGCCGCCAAAACATCGGCTATTAATTCTTCTGCGCCATCATTGGCCAATTGCTTGGCTACCGCACGGCCCAAAGCATCGGCATAACGAGCAGGGCTTGCTGCCTCAGCGAAAATCAATACTGAACCATCTGGGTGCCCGACCAAGCCACGCAAATGCAAAGTATCGTCCGTTATTGTTGCATACGCAGCCAATGGCACTTGGCAACTACCACCCAATGCTCGAGCCAAAGCCCTCTCTGCTGTCACACAAGCGGCGGTATCAGCATGATTTAATGGTGCCAATAATTCTGTTAGCACGTTAGCATGGTGACTGGCAATTTCAATGCCCAAAGCACCTTGCCCTGCTGCGGGCAAACTGTCTTCCGCTGGCAGCAATGCTTTAATACGACCATGCAATTCAAGTCGCTCTAAACCAGCCGCAGCCAAAATAATGGCTTGGTATTGGCCTTCATCCAATTTGCGTAAACGGGTTTGCACATTGCCACGTAATGGTTTAATCACCAATTGCGGGAATCTTGCACGCAACTGAGCTTCACGGCGCAAACTAGATGTACCAACAATTGAACCTGCTGGTAAATCTTCTAATCGCTCAAAATCATTAGACACAAAAGCATCCAAAGGATTCGCACGCTCAGTAATCGCCACCAACTCAAAACCTTCAGGCAATTGCATGGGAACATCTTTAATTGAGTGTACAGCCAAATGCGCACGACCGTCGTCCAAAGCTTGTTCTAGTTCTTTGACAAACAAACCTTTGCCACCAATTTTGGACAATGTTTTGTCCAAAATCTGATCACCTTGTGTCGTCATGCCCAAGATCCGGACTGTTAAGTCTGGGTACAAAGCTTGTAAGCGAGCTTGAATATGCTCAGCTTGCCACATGGCCAACACGCTCTCGCGGCTAGCAATCACCAATTCTTGCAAACTCATGTTTATTTTTGACCCCATGTATATAAAGTTCAAACTGATTCAATAATAAGCCATTTTAACACAATTCATTTTCCCCCTTTAAGCCTGAATCAAACCTTATTTAACAAAATAGTAAACCTTTTGCTCACTTTGACATCAAAATGCCATGTGACTAGAATGAAATGAAGCAAAAATATCACAATAAGGAGATGAATATGGGCATGATTGTTAATTTATTTGCTGGTGGCTTAATCGGCTGGTTGGCTGGCATGGTCATGAATTCCAGCCATGGCATAATAATGAATATTATTATTGGCCTAGTAGGCTCTGGTGTGGGTAGCTGGTTTTTTGGTGGCATATTGAAGATTGGTGATGCCAAAAATGCTGGAGAATTTAGTAAATCAGGCTTGGTATTTGGTGTTTTAGGGGCCATCGTCTTGATTGCCGTTTTGCGCTTTTTCGGTTTGGGTTCATAAACCACGCATTTTTAACTGTTACCCAGCAATATCGGGTAAGATAAAGACCACTTAACCGATATTGCCTGACTCAAAAAGCCAAGACCATGTTAGAAACGGACCAAATTACTGCCAGTGCGCCTGAACGCATGATGACGCAACAAAATATTTCCAAGCAAGAGGAGCAGCTTGAGCGTGCCTTGCGCCCTAAATTTATCAATGAGTATGTTGGGCAACACAAAGCACGAGAACAACTCAATATTTTTATCCAAGCCACCAAAAACCGCCAAGAAGCATTGGATCACACCTTGCTATTTGGCCCCCCCGGTTTGGGAAAAACCACATTGGCGCATATTATTGCCAGAGAGCTAGGTGTTAATTTGCGCCAAACATCAGGCCCGGTACTAGAACGCGCAGGTGATTTGGCGGCATTATTAACCAATCTTGAACCACATGATGTCTTGTTTATTGATGAAATTCACCGTTTAAGCCCTGTGGTAGAAGAAATTTTATACCCAGCACTTGAGGATTATCAACTAGACATCATGATTGGTGAAGGTCCCGCCGCTCGTTCAGTTAAAATAGATTTACCACCCTTTACTTTGATCGGTGCAACCACACGAGCAGGTATGTTGACCAATCCGCTTCGTGATCGCTTCGGTATTGTTGCTAGACTGGAATTTTACAACCACGAAGATTTGTGCAAAATCGTGAGTCGATCTGCCAGTTTGTTGGAACTGAATATTGACGAGCAAGCAGCCATGGAAGTGGCTAAGCGTAGCCGCGGCACACCTCGGATTGCCAATCGACTGTTGCGCCGAGTGCGTGATTATGCCGAAGTCAAAAACGCAGGTGTGATTACCCAAGAAATTGCCAGTTTGGCATTGCAAATGCTAGATGTTGACCACCAAGGTTTTGACATTATGGACAGAAAGCTCTTGGAAGCCATTATTTTAAAATTCAGTGGTGGCCCTGTGGGCTTGGATAATGTTGCTGCGGCCATTGGTGAGTCAACCGATACCATTGAAGATGTGATTGAACCTTATTTGATCCAACAAGGTTTCTTACAAAGAACACCGCGGGGTCGAATAGCAACCGAAAATGCCTATTTGCATTTTGGTTTAAAAATAGACAATAACGCCAAGTAGTCACGAGAAAATACTATCCTTTGAACATAAACAAAGGGTAAAATTCAGTAAATGACTACCCATATTAACCTAACATAGGCAAAATATTTTTTTTGTTAAGGAGTGCCCAATGAGCCGAGTACTACTAGTTGATGACGATACCGTCTTAACAGAACTATTAAGCGATTATTTAACAGCAGAAGGCTTAAATGTCAGCACTGAAATTGATGGACAAGCAGGTTTCCAAGCAGCCTTGACTGGACAATACGATGTTGTGGTACTGGATTCGATGATGCCTAAAATGAATGGCTTAGATGCCTTAAAAGCCATTCGTACTCAATCCAAAATTCCTGTCATTATGTTAACCGCCAAAGGCGATGACATTGACCGCATTATTGGCTTAGAAATGGGTGCCGATGATTACGTACCCAAGCCTTGCACACCTCGTGAACTATTGGCTCGCATTAATGCGATTTTGCGTCGCATGGAAAACAGCCAAACCAATGCCAATAGCCCTGATATTTTACAAGTCAGTGGTGTGTGCTTGGTGCCAGCTAAACGCCAAGCAAGCTTAAATGAGCAACCATTAGAATTAACCAGTACTGAATTCAATTTATTGGAAGTGCTCATGCGTTATGCAGGTCAAATTGTCAGCAAAGAAACTTTATCTTTAGAAGCATTGGATAGAAAATTGGCTAAATTTGACCGCAGTATTGACGTGCATATTTCTAGCATTCGCCAAAAATTAGGCGATGCCAGTTTAATTCAAACTGTTCGTGGTTTGGGTTATTTATTTGTACGCAACTAATCCCATATCCGCTATTTAAGAGACTCGACCGAATATGACACGCTTGTTCTATAAAATTTTTGCTATTTTTTGTTTAGTGATTATTTGTGCCATTTCGGTCGCTAGTTTTTCTTTCTGGATTGTACAAACCACCGTCAACGAAGTTAAAATCAAGCAACAGCGCAATATTGAAAGCACTTTTTTATTCAATACAGCCAATGCTTTTCGAACCAAAGGCGAACGTGGCATTTTCGAAACCTTTGAAGAGTGGCGCCATACAGCAGAACGTGAAAATCTTTTTGTGATTCGTGAAGACGATAACAAAGATATTTTTGATCGCCCTATTGATGCCGATGAAATTGCCTCAGCCAGAACCCATGCCCACTTAATCAACACTGACCCACTTGTCCAAGTGGCTTATGACCGTTTTGGTCAAGAATACCTATTTTTTATTAAGGGTTGGGATAACCCCCAAGTGGTAAAACCCCGCTTACCCCGTATCCCCGGCTTGCCACTGGCACCTATTTGGCATGAGTTAATTATATTATCATTGATTATCATTGCAGGATTGGTCTGCGCCTATATTTTGGCCAGCTACATTGCCAAACCCATTCGTATTTTACAAACAGGCTTTCACAAGTTAGCTGATGGCGATTTAGACACCCGTATTAGTAAACACATGGGTAAGCGTAAAGATGAGTTAGCTGGTCTTGCCGATGACTTTGATGAAATGGCAGAGCAATTACAATTATTGGTCGAAAAAGAACGCCATTTATTACACCATGTATCCCATGAAATGCGCTCCCCATTGGCTCGAATACAAGCCATGCTAAGTTTGATTCAACAGCAGCCACAAAAACAAGAACAGTATATTGCCCGCTTAGAAAATGAACTAAAACGCATGGATTTATTGGTGGGTGAATTATTGACATTGGCACGATTAGAAAGTGGCAATGCCAAAATCGAATATGATTTACTCAATTTTAATACCTTTATTGACCATTTAATACAAGACTCAGGGTCGGTTGCTTACCAAAACAAGCAAACATTGCAACTGACACCTAGCAGTGAACAATGCTTTATTTTGGCCAATGAAGATTACTTATACCGCGCTTTTGATAATGTGATTCGCAATGCCATGAATTACAGCCCAGAAGGCAGCTTAATCAATATTCGCTTTATCCACCAAAAAAACACATTAATTGTCGATGTTGATGACAATGGGCCTGGGGTCAAGGAAGAAGAAATTCCCAGCTTGTTTATTGCCTTCTTCCGCGCCAGTAGCGGTGACAATAAGCCAGGAACGGGTTTGGGTTTGGCTTTGTCGCGTCATATTATAGAACAACACAATGGTAAGATATCCGCTTACAATATCAAACCACACGGTTTACGCATGCGCTTTGAATTGCCATTGGCCAGCAAACCGGCCTTGAAAAAAGCCGAAAAAGAAAAACAAAAGAACAATCCTGAAAAATCGGCTTAACACCTATTTCTTTCCATCTAATAATAGCGCACAAAAAAGCTGCTCAATGTTTGCATGAGCAGCTTTTTTTATTCCAAACCCAATTAAGGCATTAACATGCCACCATTAACATGGATGGTTTGGCCTGTAATGTAGGCTGCCATATCAGATGATAAGAACAATACTGCATCTGCAATATCTTGTGCCTGTCCTAGCTTACCCAACGCAATATTTTGTGCCAATGCAGCACGTTGCTCTTCAGGTAAAGCACGAGTCATGTCTGTATCAATAAAGCCTGGCGCAATACAGTTTACAGTGATGCCACGGCTGCCCACTTCACGAGCCATTGACTTGGTAAAACCCATCAAGCCTGCTTTAGCAGCCGAGTAGTTGGTTTGACCTGCATTGCCCATCGTACCAACAATAGAGGTAATATTGATAATTCGACCCGCACGATTTTTCATCATGCCACGCAATACCGATTTGCTACTGCGAAACACCGATTTCAAATTAACTTGCATGATATCATCCCACTCAGTTTCTTTCATGCGCATCAATAAGTTATCGCGTGTAATACCTGCATTATTCACCAAAACATCAATTTTACCGAATTCTTTTTCTAGTCCAGCAATCAAATCTTCAATGCTATTTTCATCACCAACATTCAGTTGACGACCTTGACCACCCCAAGCACTTAAACGCTCACCAATTTTAGCGGCTTGTTCTTCGCTGGTTGCCGTACCAATAACGGTTGCACCTGCTTGTGCCAAGGTATCCGCAATAGCAGCACCAATACCACGAGATGCACCAGTCACCAAGGCGATTTTGCCTGTTAAATCCAAACCCATAATCAATCCTTTTTTACGCATGTTCTTGAATGAATGCTTCGATTTGTTCCACTGTTAATAGTGGCACACAAGCGGCTTCTTTGTTAATGCGTTTGGCCAAACCAGCCAACACTTTACCTGGACCGCACTCAGCTGCTTGAGTAATACCATCTGCCACCAATTGATTAACCGTTTCAGTCCAACGCACTGGTGAATACAATTGCTTAACCAATGCATCGGCAATCGCACCAGCTTCAGAATGAGAGGCCACATCCACATTGTGAATCACACGGATATTGGGTGTGATAATCTTCACATCATCAATGGCAATCGCCAATTTTTCTGCTGCACCTTTCATTAAACTACAATGAGAGGGTACAGAAACAGGCAATGGCAACGCACGTTTAGCACCCGCTTCTTTAGCAGCCACCATGGCACGCTCTACGGCAGCCGTTTCACCAGCAATCACCACTTGGCCTGGTGAATTAAAATTCACGGCTTCAACCACCTGATTATTGGCGACGTTGGCACACAAGGCAATCACATCTTCATCAGCCAAGCCCAAAATAGCTGCCATCGCACCTTCGCCTT
>JASLDB010000001.1 GCA_030151665.1 Neisseriaceae bacterium | reverse complement strand
CCTTGCGGCGCTGGAACCTAAATCCAGTGCGTCTACCAATTTCGCCACTTCCGCATCTGTACTTTATGTACGTCGATTCGCTGTTTTTTTGTTTACTGCGTTTCGAGAAGGTGAATTATACCGATTTTTTGTTAGAAGGGAAGCTTTTTTTGCATGTATTTTCCATATGGTATCTATTTGTTTGTTATTTAATGCAATTTAGTCAAATAATTCTTGCTGCGGACTGCCAATACTGATGATGGCGCCAGCTTCACTGTCTTGGAAAATCAATTGTACATGTTGACCCAGTTTGACTTGGGCTGCATCTTTGATGATTTTGCCTTTTTGGTTTTTGATGATGCTATAACCCCGTGCCATGATTTCGGTGGGCGAGGTGGCTTGCAATAATGCTTGTTGGCTAAGCAAGTTTTGTTTTTTTTGTTGCCACAGGTGTTGCCAGTTTTGGCACAGTTGTTGATTGAGCCGTTGCAGCCTTTCTTGTTGGCGTTGGCAATTGGGCTTTTGGTAATGCAATTGTATGGTCGCTTGTTTAAAACAGGCATGACTTTGTTGCAGGCGATAACGCATGCTGTCATGTTGTTTTTGGATGAGGGTGTTTAATTGCAAGCGCTGTTGGGCGATACGGTCTTTAGGGTGTTTTAATTGGCGACTGACATAGTCGAGTTTTTGGGCAGCGTCAAAATAGCGTTGTTGCAAGCTTTGAAACAGTTTGTTTTGGCGATGTTCTAGTTGTTTGATGAGTTCTTGGCGATTGGGGCTGACCATTTCTGCTGCTGCAGTGGGGGTGGGCGCGCGCAAGTCGGCTGCGAAATCAGCCAAGGTAAAATCGGTTTCATGTCCCACTGCACTAATGGTGGGGATGATGGATGAGGCAATGGCACGCACAGCCACTTCCTCATTAAATGACCACAAGTCTTCTATGCTGCCACCACCACGACCGACGATGAGGACATCAACTTCTTGGCGTTGGTTGGCGGTTTGGATGGCTTGGGCAATTTGTTCTGCACTGCCGCTGCCTTGTACGGTAGTGGGGTAAACGATGATTTCAATATTGCTCATGCGCCGCTTGAGTGTGGTAACCATATCTCGTAGGGCTGCTGCTGCAAGGCTTGTGACAATGCCGATTTTTTGTGGGAAAGCTGGCAAGGCTTGTTTTTTGTCACTGGCAAATAGTCCTTCGAGAGCGAGTTTTTCTTTTAAGGCTTCATAAGCTTCAAATAAACGCCCCATTCCTGCAATGCGCACTTGGGTGACGGTGATTTGGTATTCGCCACGGGCTTCGTAAATGCTGATTTTGCCAGTCAGTTCGATGTTGTCACCTTCTTTGAGAGGGCTGGTTAATCGACTGGCGTTGCCTTTGAATAAGGCACAGCGAATTTGTGCTTTGTCATCTTTTAAGGAAAAGTAATAATGCCCACTGGCAGCGCGTGTTAAATTGGAAATTTCTCCTGTAATCCACAAGTCAACCAAATGGGTTTCCAATAGGTTTTTGGCTAAGGCATTCAGTTGTGAAACGGCCAAGGGGGCAGGAGAAAATAAATCTGACATGGATACGCTGCAAATTTCGGTTAGAATAAGGTGAGTCATTATAGTGATTTTTGCCAAGGCTTAGAAGAGAAGCGTGGCTTTCACTTTTATTACACAGCAAAAGGACAGTAGATGAGTGGGCAAAAAGGGTATTGGCAACAGCGTATTGAAGCACATTGGCAGCAACCAAAATGGGCTTGGTCTTTGTTGTTGTGGCCATTGTCGCGGTTATTTGAAGCCGTAGCCACATTAAGAGAAAAGGCGTATCACCACCATTTATTGCGCCCGCAAAAAGTGCCGGTGCCTGTGGTTGTGGTTGGCAATATTCATGTTGGTGGCGTGGGAAAAACACCATTGGTATTGGCTTTGGTCGAATCTTTATTGGCAAAAGGGGTGAAAGTTGGCGTGATTAGCCGTGGTTATGGTCGGCAAAGCACGGATACGCGACTGGTTAATGAAGGCAGTACTGCTGCTGATGTTGGTGATGAACCGATGTTGATTTTTCATCGCACCAAGATACCTGTTGCTGTGGGCAGTCGACGAGTGGCTGCTGCTCATTTATTGCTGGCGAATCATAAGGTAGATGTTATCTTGACTGATGATGGTTTACAGCACTATGCCTTGCAACGCGATTTGGAAATTGTTGCTTTTCCTGCTAATGACATGCACAAAAAATTGGATGTGATGCCCAATGGCCCTTTGCGTGAATCTTTGCCTAGGCTCAATCGCATTGATGCTTTGGTGGTGACTGGAATGCAAGAAACTTTGGCCAAAGTTGTTTTGGCCAAACAATTTGGCTTGAATGAGCACATATTGATTGCGCAATCGCAGTTGGCAGCGGGTCGGTTTTATGCCTTGCATGACCCAACTGAGCAAGTGGATGCAGATTATTTTGCAGGAAAAAATGTAGTGGCATTGGCTGGGATTGGTCAGCCACAAAAGTTTTTCCGCACTTTGCACCGTTTGGGCGTGGTGATTAATGATAAACATGGTTTTGCAGATCACCATGATTATGCCTTGCAGGATGTCCCTCAAGGCATGGATGCATTGATTGTGACCGAGAAAGATGCAGTGAAATTGTCAAAATTTCCCTTAGAAAATGTCTGGGTATTGCCAGTTAGTGCTACAATTGAACCCAATTTGGCGCAATTTATCATGGATAAGTTGAACCTGGATTAATTTATTTATTAAAAAAGAGATGCTGTTATGAAACCTGCTCATTTGGATGTTTTGGTATGCCCAAGTTGCAAAGGCGCATTGCGTTTTGATACAGAACAAAGTGAATTGATTTGTGAACAAGACCGTTTGGCTTACCCGATTGAAGATGGTATTCCCATGATGTTGGTCTCTTTGGCTCGTCATTTGGATGATCAAAGCGAGGAATTGGCATGAGTGCAGTGGCATTCACAGTATTGATTCCAGCTCGTTTGGCATCGACGCGTTTGCCCAATAAGGCTTTGGCCGATATTGCTGGTAAACCCATGGTGATTCGAGTGGCAGAACAAGCACGCAAAAGCCATGCCCAAGATGTGGTGATTGCAACCGATAGCGATGAGATTATGTCGGTGTGCGAAGTGCATGGTGTGAAAGCAATTTTAACGTCTGCTAATCACACAAGTGGTTCAGAGCGCTTGGCAGAAGCTGCCAAAACCTTGCAATTGGGCAGCGATGACATCGTGGTTAATGTGCAAGGGGATGAACCTTTGATTGACCCTGAACTCATTAATATGGTCGCAGCGCATTTGGCGCAAAAACCCGTGCCCATGGCAACAGCCGCGCACCCCATTCACAGTGTTGATGATTTTTTAAATCCAAACTGTGTCAAAGTGATTTTAAACCATGCTGGTGAAGCCGTTTATTTTAGTCGCTCACCCATTCCGTATCCTCGAGATGCTGTTGATGGTTTACCCAAACAAATGCCCGCTTTACGCCATATTGGGATTTATGGCTATCGGGCAGGTTTTTTAGCAGCATACAGTCACATGAGCACGAGCCCACTTGAGCAAGTCGAGAGCTTGGAGCAACTACGTGTATTGTGGCATGGCTACAAAATTGGCGTTGAAATTACCGACAAAGCACCGTCTACGGGTGTCGATACCGAAGCCGATTTGTTGCGTGTTCGAGCTGAATTTGAACAACATTAATTTGATAACACAAACTTTCAACACGGAGAGAAAATGAAAATTTTATTATTGGGCGCACCTGGCGCTGGTAAAGGCACACAAGCACAATTTATTAAAGAAGCTTTTAATATCCCTCAAATTTCAACAGGCGATATGTTGCGTGCTGCAGTCAAAGCAGGCACACCATTGGGTCTGGAAGCAAAAAAAATCATGGATGCGGGTGGTTTGGTTCGCGATGATATTATCATTGGCTTGGTAAAAGAGCGCATCACCGATGCTGATTGTGCCAATGGCTTTTTGTTTGATGGTTTTCCTCGCACTTTGGCACAAGCCGAAGCGATGGTTGAAGCTGGTGTGAACTTGGATGCTGTGGTTGAAATTGATGTGCCTGATGCCGCGATTGTTGAACGCATGTCTGGTCGCCGTGTGCATTTGTCTTCTGGCCGTACTTACCATTTGGTTTACAATCCACCTAAAGTGGCCGGTCTTGATGATGAAACAGG
>JASLDB010000018.1 GCA_030151665.1 Neisseriaceae bacterium | reverse complement strand
CAATCAATACCGCTCATGTGTAGCTTGTTATAGGCTTCGACATCTGTTATTTCAAATACTTGAAACCGCAATGGGTTTGAAAAACTGTTTTGCGGTCTTATTTCCCAGCTATCCAATAATTTTAAATTTTTTAAATGCTTGGTGTAACAAAATTGCCCTTCAATATTTTCATCAGTAACATGATCATAAATCAGATATTCGAACGAACTGACATCAATAGCGTGAAGCAACAAAGGCAAGCCTTCATTACATGCTTTTGCCAATGCAAGTGGCAGCAACCATTCTGCGTCATAATCGTAAAAGACAGCATAACGCAACTGAGCCATGCCCAAATCAGGCGAATCATAGCGCTCACTAATATCCAATTTGGGGCAATTATTCACATACTGATGCAAATCCTCGTCGCTGGTAATAAAACTTAAAAGATACCCACCGTAAGTCGTAAAATAGCTAAAAAAAGCCCAGTCGTAATACGACAAAATCCGTTGACAATGCTCATCATAATCACCATAGCCGTAGGTATTTTCAGGATTGCAGTCGTACAAAAAATCTACATCTATCTTTTGAAAAGGCTTTTTCAAACTGCCAAAAACCATGCAGTTTTTGTGCCAATTATATGGCCAACTCTTAGTGTTTTGGATGGCCTGAATGTCGCGAATATGGGTGATTGGAATCATCTTGATGGGTGCTGGCAATTGTGATATCGCAAGCCCCGCTGAAGCAGACTGTTTTATCAATTGCTGCACCACTTGTAATATGTACTTATCACTGTGTTTTTTACTGGTGCACAATGAGGTGATATAGCATGGTGAAATTTGAGGCTGGATATTCATGGCATAAAATGATGGTCATCATATAAGATGGCTCATCTTATCATCTTCACAAAAAATGACAAATATATCATTTTATTCGCCATCATTGGATCAAGCTAATAATCAAACACACTCACTACCCCAACGGATACATCAACACCTAAAAATTATCGATCAGACCAATACTAAAGCCATACTCACCGAATTAGAAAATTAAGCCCAACTTAACAAGCTCAATTGTCGATATTTTCTAGCGGCAAAAAAGCCTTAGTTATTATTTCATGACATAAAAAAGCAAAAAATAAATATTTTTCTTGTAAACATAGGTATTTTTTTGTTATTCTAAATACCTGTTTATTTTTATGCCATTGTCTTTTCTATAGAGTTGATTGAGTTTGCAAACTGTTCATACGGGTTGCATATTGAGCCAACTATTAGGAGTGTCAATGTACCATAGCATCAAAACCTTTTTCTCTTCCGCCCCTGCCGCTGGCATTGTCCTCATGCTATCTGCCCTATTGGGCCTTATTTTTGCCAACAGCCCCATGGCTGCAACGTATTTTAGTGTTTTGCATTATCCCTTGGGTGGTTTAAGCACCTTAGAATGGATTAATGATGCTTTAATGGCAGTATTCTTTTTGTACGTTGGTTTGGAAGTTAAACGTGAATTTATCAATGGTGAATTGGCTAGTAATGCACAACGCATTCTACCTGGCTTAGCAGCCTTGGCTGGTTTGGCTGTTCCTGCGATTATTTACTATGTGTTAAATCGACACAATGTAACCACTGTTAGTGGTTGGGCCATCCCCACTGCTACTGACATTGCATTTGCCTTGGGTATTTTAGCGCTATTAAGTGATCGTGTTCCTTTATCATTAAAAATTTTCTTAACTGCTTTGGCCATTATGGATGATTTAGCAGCCATTGTGATTATTGCTATTTTCTACAGCAGTCAACTGCACATTGAATATTTACTGGGTGCATTGATGTGCTTGGTGGCATTGTTTGCCTTAAACAAAAAAGGCGTGACCCAAACTTGGGCTTACCTCATCTTGGGTGTCATTATGTGGGCCTTGGTTTTAAAATCAGGCATTCATGCGACTTTGGCTGGGGTGGCATTGGCGATGACCATTCCACTTAATGGTGTCAAAACCAATCACCATGGTGACACCCCCTTATTGGCATGGGAACATGGTTTAACCAATTGGGTTGGTTTTTTGGTCATCCCTATTTTTGGTTTTGCCAATGCTGGTGTTTCTTTTGCCAATGTATCACTGGAAATGTTAAGCAACACGGTGGTTTTGGGCATTGCCTTGGGTTTATTTGTGGGCAAACAAATCGGTGTCTTTGGCATGGTCTATATTGGTGAGAAAATAGGTATTTTTAAACGACCTGCTGGGGCATCGTGGGCACAAGTTTATGGTATTGCCTTATTATGTGGTATTGGTTTCACCATGAGTTTATTCATTAGTCTTTTGGCTTTTGATGACCCTGCTTTACAAGATTTAAGCAAAATGGGCGTTTTTTTAGGTTCATTGCTATCGGGTTTATTGGGTTATATTCTTTTGCGTACACAACCTAAAAAACCATTGGTATAAAACAAACCATATCGCTTCATTTTATCCGTTCTAAAAGGTCATTCAGCAAAATAACCCTTTTACCCTGATAGAAAAATAAACGATTAATATCAGCCACTTCAATCAAGTGGCTTTTTTATTGGAAAGACTAAATGGTTACAATCAAATCAAACATGGTTTAATCAATTCATGCCCCATTCAATCATATTAATCATGATGGTTGAAACAAAAGTAGCCACTGTATTAAAAATAGAAAATACCAATGTGGTAAAAATCAATGCCTTCAAATGAAATGGCATCGTGGCAAGCAATATACAAGCGGTGGGAATGGCAACAAGTAAGGCACCAAAAATAGTCGACTTGATGATCCACATATAAGGTTGATAAGGGTTCTTGGATTTTTGACTTATCGAGTATAGTGCCGTTACTGCTGCTGGAAATGCGCCTATTATCAAAGATCCAAGCAGCAATGTAGGCGCATCAACAGAATTCAATAATTGTCGACCTGTTGCACCCATGGCGAAACCTGTTGTAATCAATATTAGAAAACCACAAACACCGGCACTTATTACAAAGATAAAAAAATACCATGACTTATCTAGTTGTTTCACATCATCCATAAAATACCATTTTCATAAATTAACAAGCCAATTATAGGGGATTTTTCTATTGATGCAATAAGCAACGATTAAGCACTGGAGCACATTCTATTTTTAAAAACCATCATTGCCATGCTCTTTGAGTTGTTTATGATTTTTTTTCATGCCTTCATGAATATATTTCAAAATAGAATAAGGAAATAAGTAACGATTATTACCCTATTAATCAGTAGAAAGGGTAAGATTGTCTGCATTACTTACCAATATTGCCTTGAGCCTTAGAAAATCAAGCATTTTAGGCATAGAAAAGAAATTATCAGGAGATTGCATGAAAGCCGAAACAGCCGCCCTACACGCAGGTTATCAAATTGACCCAACCACCAAATCTGTTGCCGTACCCATTTATCAAACCACCAGTTACGCATTTGACAACACGCAACACGGTGCAGATTTGTTTAATTTGGATGTAGCGGGCAATATCTACACCCGAATTATGAACCCTACCACAGATGTCTTAGAAAAACGCATTGCCCAATTAGAAGGTGGTATTGGTGCGTTGGCTGTTGCCAGTGGCATGGCGGCCATTACTTATTCGGTTTTCACTTTGGCACAAGCTGGTGACAATATTATTGCCACCAAAACATTGTATGGGGGTACATTCAATTTATTTGCCCATACCTTGCCCAAGCAAGGCATTGAGGTTCGGTTTATTGACCCGAACAAACCAGAAGATATCCATGCTTTGGTGGATGACAAAACCAAAATGGTCTATTGTGAAAGCATCGGCAATCCTGCAGTTAATGTGATTGATTTACCAGCATTTTCCAAAGCAGCACACGAACATGGTTTGCCATTGGTGGTGGACAACACCGTACCCTCTCCTGTGATTTGTAAACCTTTAGAATTGGGCGCTGATATTGTGGTTCAATCATTGACCAAATACATTGGTGGTCATGGCAATAGCATTGGTGGTGCCATTATTGATGGTGGCCAATTTGACTGGGTTAAACACGCAAAACGCTTTCCTGAATTAACCACACCAGATGCGTCTTACCATGGTGTCAATTACAGTGAGCATTTTGGCCCTGCCGCTTTTATTGCACGTGCTCGTGTTGTGCCATTGCGTAGCATGGGCGCTGCCATTAGTCCGATGAATGTGTTTTTAATTTTACAAGGCTTAGAAACTTTATCACTTCGAATGGAGCGACATTGTGAAAATGCCTTGGCGGTGGCACAGTTTTTAGAAAACCACCCACAAGTGTCTTGGGTTAATTATCCTGGGTTGGCATCCAGCCCTTATAAAGCGTTGATTGACCGAGATTTTGGTGGTCGTGCCTCTGTCTTATTAAGTTTTGGTATCAAAGGTGGTCGTGAAGCCGCAGCCAAATTTATTGATGCATTGAATATCGTTCTTCGCTTGGTCAATATTGGCGATACCCGATCTTTGGCTTGCAACCCCGCCACCACGACTCATCGCCAGTTAAATGATGAGGAATTACAAAGCGCAGGTGTTAGCCCAGAAATGATACGCATCAGTGTCGGCATTGAGCACATTGATGATTTATTGGCAGACTTAAACCAAGCTTTGCAAAGTGCCAGCTAAATTTAGCCACGATAGAAAACCAAGTTGTATTATACAACTTGGTTTTTTCAACTAAATTTTTTTATCATTTGAGCCCTTGCTCATGCTCAAATCAATCAGTCTACTTGGCAAACTCAGTTCCCCCCAGTAAGCTGTCTTATCTGCTAAGCTGCTTTTATCTTGATCACAACAAATAAATTATTTTTATTTCATTTATTTTTCATTATTTATGCTTAAGCTTGTGCCAATATCCCTATCTCAAGGCTTGGCATGGTAGACTAGGTCTTAATAAAAAGAATTTGGAGCCGACATGAGCATTCTTGCTGAGTATAAAATTATTGATCCACAAATTTATTTGTATTTGCGTGAAAGTTGCCTCCTTAGTCCCAAAACATTGGAAGCTGCAAAAATTGGCTTGGATCACTCTTTATGCTGCGTGGTGTTGACCGATATTGAAACCAACCAAGTCGTTGGTATGGGCCGACTGATTGGCGATGGCGCATGCCATTGTGAAGTGGTGGACATTTGTGTATTGCCCGCCTACCAAAAAAGGGGATTGGGCAAAATTGTGATGCAAAAGTTGGATGATTACATACAAAAAAACTTACCTGAATCATGCTATGTAGGCTTATTGGCAGAAAACAACCAATCTAAATTATATGAAAAATATGGTTTCAAAACAGCCAATAATGCCCAGGCAATGGGTTATACATTGGGCAACCCCGATCAGATGAACGAACCGAAAGCCTAAATAAAAAAAGCCGTTTAACGGCTTTTTTTATTTACAAATCTAGATAGAATAATGAAATTGTATTAATTTTCTGCCAATACTTTCACATGTGCTGCTACACTTCGGGCCAGACTCGATAAATCGTAACCACCTTCTAATACAGAAATCACTTTACCTTGGCAATGCAATTGTGCCATACGCATAATGTGCTCAGTAATCCATTTATAATCTGCTTCCACCAAACCAAAGTTTCCCATATCATCTTCAATGTGGGCATCAAAACCTGCACTGATAAAAATCAGCTCTGGATTAAATTGTTCAATTTGATAAAACCAAGCATCTGCTACCATCTCACGAAATGCTGTGCCCGTTGTACCAGAAGGCATGGGAATATTGACAATATTACGGTTACTGCCTAAGCGTTTGTCACCACTATAAGGAAAAAAGGGGTGTTGAAAACTCGATAGCAACATCACACGTGGATCATCTTTAAAGATTTCTTCTGTACCATTACCATGGTGTACATCAAAATCAATAATAGCAATGCGTTTCAAATGATAAACCGCAATGGCATGCATGGCACCCACTGCAACATTATTAAAAAAACAAAAACCCATTGCTTTACCACTTTCAGCATGGTGCCCGGGTGGACGAACAGCACAAAAAGCATTGGGTGCTTTGTGTTGCATCACCAAATCAACGGCCTTAACCACAGCACCAGCTGCAAATCGTGCGGCTTTTAAGGTGCTGCTATTCATCGCAGTATCGGTGTCAACACGAAATGTCCCTACATCAGGTGTCACCGATTCAAGGTATTGCACATAGCGCGGTGGATGCACCCGTGCCAATTGAACAGGAGTGACTTCGTCCGCATCAAATTCTTGTAAATAATCAAATAACTGTGCTGACATCAATTGGTCTTTAATGGCAGCTAAGCGACCAGGTCCTTCTGGATGCCCTTCACCCATATTGTGCTCATAAAAGCTAGGATGTGAAATAAATGCTGTCAAACCAGTACTGGCATGATGCTGTGTAAGCCACTCAAAAACCATGCAACGCCCTCCTCGCTCATTGTTATTGTTTATACCCTATTGTCACGCAAAATAAAAACAAAGTCATGAAACTTTGTTTTTGCAGTGCAATATAAACAATCACAAACCAAGATATAAGCCCGTGTAATCCATGGAATTTATCCTGATTTAAGCCTTAACGGCTTGCTTATTCTTGGGCTTAATAACAAATTTAAAATCTTGAGCAGACAAACCATGGCGTTGAGCAACAAAATGATAGTTATTCATTTTGAGCTTTAAGCTACTGGGATTTTGAATAATACTGGCTTGATCGAAACGAGAAACTGGCAACATAATGCGATTAACTTTGCTTATTTTTAAAGCATTGCTAACAAAAGAATAAGGCAAAGCAATTTTTAGCCAAATAGGCCAATTACTTTTAATCAATAAACGATGGTTCATATTGGCCATTATGCAGACAATTCCATTAGCAAATCTTGTAAACTACGCCAAGCTTCCCCTGTTGCTGCACCTTTAATTTGGCAATCAATCAAAGCGCACTGAGCCAAAGAGGTCATTAACATTGTCACACTCAAACGCTTAGCCGCAGCAAAAGCAGGTTGTTGTTTATTGCCCCATAATCGCAATGATTGAATCAACTCACGCTGTGGTGTGTTATTCGCCATGCCCGCTTTTAATCGAATCAAAGTTCGAATGTCTTCACTTACTGCCCACAATGGCAACACCGGCTCTTCGCCTGTCTGTTGCAAACCTTCGGTTAAACGATACACCAAGGCTTGATTACCACTCATCCAAGCACTGGCCAATTGAAAGGTATCAAATCTAGCCACATTGGCAATCACCGACTCAATCGTTGCCAAATCCAATTGACTGCCTTGAGGAAATAACAGACTTAATTTGTCAACTTCTTGTTTAGCTGCCAATAAATTGCCTTCAACCTTGTCTGCAAAGACGCCCAAAGCATCATCATCAATGCCCAAGTCACCCTCACGTAAGCGCTGCCGAATCCAATCTGGCAGTTGTGCGGATGATACTGCTTTTGCTTCCAATAGTTGTGCTTGGCTTTGCCACGCCTTGAACCAAGCACTATTTTGCTGGGTTTTTTCCAATTTTGGCATGAGCAAAACCATGACAATGTCGCTGCTGGCAAATTGCAATAGGTTTTGTAAAATCGCACCACCTTCTTTGCCTACTTTGCCATTGGGCACATGGATTTCAATCAGTTTTTTATCTGAAAACAAACCCATGCTTTGTGCTGCATCAACCAATAAACTCCAATCAAAATGTTGGCTTTCAACATAGAATTGGTCTTTTTGGTTAAAGCCGTGTTTTTTGGCAGCTACACGCAACGCATCTAATGCCTCAATACGCAGCAAATCTTCCTCGCCATGCACCAAATAAAATGATGCCATCTGCTGTTGCATGGATTTCAAAAATGATTGAATCGCACTCATTTAATGGTACTGGCTGTTGTTGGCTGCATCAAAAGACGGCTACGAACTTGGCGCAACATTTTATCAGCAGCATCAGCTCTCATATCTGCCCACAATTGTTCTTGCTCATCATTTTTACCCAATACCTCAGTATTGGCATAATCCATATGACGGCGAACCACCACCACCATGGGTTCATCACCAACTGCTTTGCCGTTTTGCATTAACTTGCCTTCAATACGCAGTGTTAGCAAATACTCAATGGTTGAACCACTTAAATTCACAGCACTAGACACTCTATCCGTACTAACGCTGGTAATTTCAATCACACCTTTTGCATCAGCAACTGGCACCAATTGCATGCCTGATTGTCTGGCAATGGCATTTTGCATGTCTTCTTGCATAACACCATGATTGGCCACCGTGGCAAATTGACTATAAGGTAAAGGCTGTTGACTGGCAGTATCCGTGCCCCGCAAATGAAAACCACAAGCAGATAATAAGCCAATGGCACCCAAACCAATAATGGATTGTAATTTCATGTACTGTCCTCAAAAAGGCTGCTAAAAAGCAGCCTGTTGTCTTGATTTTAAACCAATTTGGCTTTCATTAAGTCTTGCACCTGCGCAGGATTCGCTTTGCCTTTGCTGGCTTTCATGACTTGACCCACTAAGGCATTCAGGGCCTTTTCTTTGCCAGCTTTGAATTCCTCAACTGATTTGGCATTGTTTGCCAATACTTCATCAATCATGGCTTCAATGGCACCTGTGTCTGTAATTTGTTTCAAGCCATCACGCTCAATAATCGCTTCTGCGGTTAAATCACAATCCCACATCGCTTCAAAAACCTGTTTGGCAAGTTTGCTAGACAATGTATTGTCCGCGATTTTTACTATCAAACCAGCTAAACGTGCTGCATTAATTGGGCTATTGGCTAAGTTTAAATCATGTTTATTCAATGCTGCTGCTAAATCACCAATCACCCAGTTTGCTGACAATTTGCCTTGTGAACTGGCTTTGGCAACGTCTTCGAAGAACATGGCTGTGTCTTGTGCACTGGTTAGTACACGGGCATCATAATCACTGATGTCATATTGCGCCATAAAACGCTCAGCCATGGCTTTTGGCAATTCAGGCATTTGACTGCGAATGCGCTCAATTTGTTCATCACTGATAATCACGGGCAATAAATCAGGATCAGGGAAGTAACGGTAATCATGTGCATCTTCTTTAGAGCGCATCGCACGGGTTTCACCATTATCAGGATCAAACA
>JASLDB010000317.1 GCA_030151665.1 Neisseriaceae bacterium | reverse complement strand
CTATACAGATTATTTTTTATAGGCTTTCGCTTGAGTTAAGTATTTTTCCATTTCTTCATCTGGAACCATTCCTCCTCCAGTCCCCCAGACAATATGATTAGCATTTTCCAATTGCTGTTGGCTAAAGTGATGTAGCGCGGCATAGTCTTGATGTTGATTGGTCAAAATTGGTCCAAGCATACCCGCCAACGCAGAAGGTTCTAATTTAAGCTGTTCTGCATCATTGAGCATGCCCAAGAGTAAGTACATGGATTCATCAGTTAATGTATAAAAACCGTCTAATAATCTTTGCATGGCTCGACCCACAAAGCCAGATGCTCGCCCAACAGCGAGGCCATCAGCAGCGGTGATATTGTCTATACCCAGATCTTGAACTGAAATTTCATCATGTAAACCTGTTGCAACACCGAGTAACATACAAGGTGAATGGGTCGGCTCGGCAAAAATACAATGTACATGATCACCAAAGGCCATTTTTAAGCCAAATGCAACGCCACCGGGGCCTCCGCCAACACCACAAGGTAAATAAACAAATAAAGGATGTTGTTGATCAACCAAAATATTTTTTTGTTCTAATTGTTGTTTTAAACGCTGCCCAGCAACTGCATAACCTAAGAATAAGGTTTGTGAGTTTTCATCATCGATAAAAAAGCAGTTTGGATTTTCTAATGCTGCCTTTCTGCCTTGTTCTACGGCAACACCATAATCTTCAGCATATTCAACTACTGTGACATTGTGCGCACGTAACTTATCTTTCTTCCATTGACGTGCATCTGCTGACATATGCACAGTCACATCAAAGCCTAATTTTGCACTCATGATACCAATAGAAAGGCCTAAATTTCCGGTAGAACCGACCGCAATACTGTATTGACTAAAAAACTGTTTAAACTCTGGACTATCCAGTTTTGCATAATCATCTTCAAGATTTAAACGTTGTGCTTGAATCGCAAGCTTTTCAGCATGACAAAGTACCTCATAGATGCCACCACGGGCTTTAATTGAACCCGATATAGGAAGATGACTGTCTTTTTTAAGCCATAATTGACCATGGATCGATTGTCCAAAATACTGTTCCAACTGTTGCTGCATTTGAGGAATTGCTGCCAGTTCGGATTCTATAATACCCTGAGATGCCGCAGTTTCTGGAAAGGCTTTCATCAAATAAGGTGCAAAGCGTGTCAAACGTGCGCTGGCATCATCAATATCTTTTTGGTCCAACCCGACATAGGGCAGCCCTTCTACCAGTGAGGTAAAATTGGGATTAAACCACGCCACTTCTTTGAGTGCGATAAGGTCTTTAACAATCGGATATTGGGCAATTAGCTGATCAATCTGTTGAGCGTTCATAAAATACTCCTAAAGGCTTAAATAAAATGAGAAAGCAGGAAGGTGCAGCCCAATGCGGTGAGCGAGGCAAGAAAAGTTGCAGAGGTATAGTATTTAAAGGTTTCGTTTAATGTAGCACCACAGTATTGTTTGACTAACCAAAATAGAGAGTCGGTCACAATGGTAAAACCGATGGCACCTGAACCAATCGCAATCGCCATGATTTCAGGACTAATATCCGGATAGAGCGGTAACATTGGCGCAACGATTGCAGTTGCACCCATCATTGCAACAGTGGCAGAGCCTACAGCTGCATGTAAAATCAGCGCAACCAACCAAGCAAGTAAAATTGGATGCATATGCAAGTGGGAAAGCGTAACAGCCATTGAGTCAGCTAAACCACTGGCTTTTAAAATACTGTTAAATGCACCACCAGCCCCAATGATAAATAAGATGTTGGCAATTGAAGAAAATGAGTCTTCTGTGGCTTTTAATAAGCTTCCCATCTGCATATTACGGCGTAGACCAAGGGTGTAGTAGGCAACAAATACCGCAATAAACATGGCGGTGATCGGATTGCCGATAAAGCCTAAAATGTGTGAAAGCTGAGTGGATGTATGACTATTTAATTCAGCCACAGTTTTGATTAACATTAATCCGATTGGAAGAAATACCGTAAATAAGGTGATTTTTAAAGAGGGTAAGCTATGTTCTTCTTTCAGGGCGAGCTTTGAAAACTCGACAGGTACTGCTTTAAACGGTAAACGTTGACCAACTAATTTTAAAAACAGTGGGCCACCAACCAGTGCGGCTGCTAAACCCACCATTAAGCCAAAAATAATCACGGTACCGACATCAGCCCCTAGTTTATTGGTGACATAAAGTGCCGCAGGGTGTGGCGGTACCACACAATGTACAGCCATTAATGCTGTGCATAATGGAATAGCCAATTTAAACAAAGAGGTTTTGGTATGCTGCGCTATAGAAAAAGCCAAGGGAATTAATAAAACCACACCAACTTCTACAAATAAAGTGATGCCACAAAATAGCCCAATCAGCACCATGACCACATCACTGGATATCCAGTGACACCGTTGCAAAGACAGGGCGATACGTTCAGCAGCGCCAGAGATTTCCATCATTTTGCCGAGAATGGTACCCAATGCAATGACTGTAGCAAGGAAACCCAAGGTGCTTCCAATCCCATTTTCAATTGCATTGACCATATCCAGTAATGGCATTTTCATTGCTACACCGACAAAGAAGCTTGCCAGAAGCAAAGCTAAAAAGGGATGCAGTTTAAATTTTAAAATAGTAAAAATTATTAACCCGATACTGGTTAATAATATACCGACATCCACGAAATTGGTTTCCATACCATATATCTCTGTGACAAAAGTTGTTCTTTGTCTATTGAAGTTAAACCAGAGAAATCCGTCAAACGATCATATTTGATCTACGGGTTAAAATAATTCACTTGAAAAATAAATCCTAAATAAATTTTGATTTTTAAATGATTTATACGTTATTTATATGGGCATAGGACAGCAAGAAGCATGTGATCAATCATTTTGTTTCAGCAAAAAGGAAAA